>JAFQIL010000003.1 GCA_017397565.1 Oscillospiraceae bacterium
GTAATACCTGTAGACTGGGATCCATTATTGTCGATGGGGGCAGGAACCCGTCAAGCGGTCAACCGCTTGCAGTGGGTCAGGTCATAGGTTCGAGTCCTATATCGTCCACCAAAAGAAAAAGTCATCCCAATCGGGATGGCTTTTTTCTTTTGGTATGGTATTCAGATATAGGACTCGAACAGGCCGGCGGTCGCAGACCGCAACCAAGTGTCCGGTGGACACTTGGTTAGGCCGCGGAAGAGTCCTATGGATCGCAGGATGCAGGTAATACCTGTAGACTGGGATCCATTATTGTCGATGGGGGCAGGAACCCGTCAAGCGGTCAACCGCTTGCAGTGGGTCAGGTCATAGGTTCGAGTCCTAAGATACCATATAAAAAGTGCGGTATAGAAAATATTATGTGAACGGCAAAATTGAAAAAGATCTTGATAGTCAGTTACTTTTAAATTGGTACTATATTTTGGTCAGAAACTTTTTGGTGAAATAGCATTTTGCACAAAGAAGAATATCTTGACAAATCGGTTTCTTTTTTAGATAATGTGGTTGTTTTTTGTAAAGGAAGTGAAAACTACGAACCACATACATTTGTACCGAGGCGTCAGCAGCTTTATTAAGAAAAATGTGGTGATGGTGGTTGCTATGATCGCAGCAGCGATCACCTGCTTTTTTGTGCCGCCGGATCGGGCGTATCTTGACTATTTTGATGTCAAGACCTTAACCTGCCTGTTCTGTGTGCTGGCTGTGGTTTGCGCGTTGAAGAATATCAATTTTTTCTATATGTTAGCCAGAAAATTGATTCAAATCTTCCGCAATACCCGGGTATGCATTCTCGCTTTGGTGTACATTACCTTTATCGGCTCTATGCTGATCGCCAACGACATGGCGCTGCTTACCTTTTTGCCCCTTGGAACCTATGTAATCACCAAAACCGGCAAAGGAAAGTATATGGCATTTTGCTTTATTATGCAAAACATTGCTGCCAATCTGGGTGGTATGCTGACCCCTTTCGGCAATCCTCAGAACCTGTATCTTTACACCAAGTTTCAGATCCCAAACGGAGAATTTATGGGGATCATGGCGGCACCCTTTGTGCTGGCGGTGATGCTGATCACAGTGTGCTGCATGATTTTTGTGAAGCCGGAGCCTTTGACGCTGAAGGATGAAAAGGTCAGCTTACCGGTGGGGCGGTCTATCGTGTATCTGCTGTTGTTCGGTCTTGCCATCGCAATCGTTTTTCGCGGGGTTCCTTACGGGATCGGTCTTGTTGTGATTCCTGCGGTGATGCTGTTTATGGATCGCAAAGCGTTGAAAATGGTGGACTATCCACTGCTGCTTACCTTTGTGTTTTTCTTTGTTTTTTCGGGGAATATGGCACGCATCGAGGCGGTGCGTCGGTTGTTTTCTTACCTGTTGGAGAAAAATACCTTGTTGGTATCCACCTTGTCCTGTCAGGTGATCAGCAATGTACCGTCTGCGATCCTTCTTTCCCAATTTACGGATAACTACAAGCATCTTTTGCTGGGTGTTAATATCGGCGGCGTGGGAACGCTCATTGCCTCTCTGGCCAGCTTGATTACATACCGTGAGTACAGCAAGCAAAACAAAGGAAAGACTGGCCGTTATATCTTGCTGTTTACCGCATTCAATTTCGCGTTTTTGATTATTTTGGCAGCATTCAGCTTGCTGTTTCAATAGAGTTTTTGTTACGAATGTTGGTCGATTCGTTGACAAATTAAAAAATGGCTGTATAATAGAATTACCATCATTTTTAGGAGGTTTTAGCTATGTACATTTGCCCCAATTGCGGAAAAACATACGAAGATGAAGTGGCTTTCTGCTCAGCCTGCGGCACAAAAGTTATTGTTAAGCCGGCACCCGTGGAGGAGGTTCCGGATAATGCGATTAAGCCTGCTGAGTCGTTTATTGTGACGCTGATGTCCTTCCTGGCAAATGCTGTGCAGATTGTTTCTGCGTTCTTTGCTGCGGTAGCGCTGGCAACTTCCTATGTCAGAGTGAGAACTTATTCTGCCTCGCTGATTCCCGGTACAGGAAGCGCCGTGTTCGCGTTGCTGTTTGCTATGGGCGGCTTGGGCTTGTCCGTTGTTTCCTTTATTTTCTCTATGAAAAACGGTGCCGATCTCAAGACTAAGTTTAATAAAATCACAAGCATGGCTTCCGGTTTCCTGCTGTTTATTCTCAGCATTGTACTGCTTGCGCAAGTTTAATGATAATACCAAGCCCCCGGCTTTGTGCCGGGGGCTTTTTCGTGCACAGGGCGGTTAAATACGGGCCTGTTTATTTGAAATTCGGAAGCGTGTCGATGGCCGTGTAAGCGGAAGGGGTCTTTCCGGTCACGGCAGTAAAAGCGGTATAGAAATTGGAGGAGCTGGAAAAACCGCATTGCTCCGCAATTTCCAGCTTGGTCATGGATGTGGTTCTGAGTAAGCTGATGGCCAGTTCTACCCGCTTGATGGTGATGTATTTCCAAGGGGAGACACCGTTGAATTTCTTGAAGAGAGAGGAAAAGTAGGTGGGGGTAAGGTGAGCCACATCTGCCAGTTCCTTTAAGGTCAGAGGCTCTGCCAAATGCTGTTGAATATACTGCATGGCGGCTTTAAGATCATGGACAGGCGCGGTAGGACTGCTGATGGCTTTTTTAGGGTCGATGCAGTCATATTGCCGGATCATATGGACTAAGACAGAGAACAGCAGATACTTTGCGTTGATAACACAGCCTACCTGCTGCTGGATCAGTTCCTGTTCCAAGCTGGAAAGCTTTTCTGCTAAAATGGCATCGCCGGCAGGAAAGCGGTTGCTGAACTGCTTCCCACGGGCGGCAAACAGGTTTAAGATTTGACTGCATTCAAATTGCTCCCACAGAATTCGTGGCTCAAAGTGGAAGTTCAGAAGATCCATTTCCTGATGGATCTCGGTAATACAGTGGGCTTCGTTGCTGCCAAACAGGAAAACATCCCCGGCATGAAATTCATATTGCCTGTTTTGC
Source organism: Oscillospiraceae bacterium (assembly GCA_017397565.1). GTDB lineage: Bacteria > Bacillota > Clostridia > Oscillospirales > Oscillospiraceae > Faecousia. The sequence continues at coordinate 3,005 of JAFQIL010000003.1, forward strand.
AGACGGTAAATGCCGCTGCCTTTTAAAAAGAAGGAAAGCTCACATTCGGTGTGATGGTGGGCTTGGTAGGGGCGTTCCTGGGATGGAAGATAGGAATGGTAGGCCTTGAGGACAATATTCCCGTTGTCGTCGGTCAATAAAATTTCCGGTGAACGCATAAGGTTATCTCCTAAGATACAATCGTAAAATACAGGACAGAGTTCGTAATAATGCAGATTGTTTTTATCTCCATATTATGGTATATATAATACTGTAATGGACAAAGTGTGTCAATAGTGAAGCGTTATTTTAGTTTGTCTGTTGGAAGCTTGTTTGAAAATTTGGGATAGGTTTTCCGGTTTGGGAAGGCCTATTGCTATGAAAAAGAAAAATTGGAGGTATTCCGGATGAATTTTTGTTCCAACCCCTCGGATCTGAAAATCACAGATCTGCGCTGCGTGGATATTGATGGTGCCCCGAAGCGCTGCACCATTATCCGCATCGACACAAACCAGGGTATCAGCGGCTACGGCGAAGTCAGAGATGCTTCTTCCAAGACCTACGCGCTGATGCTCAAGAGCCGTATTCTTGGCGAAAACCCCTGTAATGTGGATAAGATCTTCCGCAAGATCAAGCAGTTCGGCGGTCATTCCCGTCAGGGCGGCGGTGTTTCCGGCATTGAGATCGCTTTGTGGGATCTGGCAGGCAAGGCTTACGGCGTGCCTGTGTATCAGCTGCTGGGCGGCAAGTTCCGGGATGAGATCCGTATTTACTGCGATACCGATGTAGACGGCCGTCACACCGGTCGCGACATGGGTCTGGCTCTGAAAAAGCGCATGGAAATGGGATTTACCTTCCTGAAGATGGACCTCGGTATCGGCTTGCTGCTGGATGAGCCCGGTACCATCAACGCACCTTTGGGATTTATCGACGAGATGAAGAAGTATGCTTCCCACATTCTGAATGTTCAGGGCGGCAGTGTAGAAGCTGACATGGTCAAGCATCAGAAGAGCTACGCCATTGTCAACACCGCGCACCCCTTTACCGGCATCCACCTGACAGAAAAGGGCCTGGATTTCCTGGAAAATTATGTCCGGGAGGTTCGTGAGGTCATCGGTTATGAAGTGCCTCTGGCTATCGACCACTTCGGCCATGTGTGTGTGGAGGACTGCATCCGCTTTGCCAGAAGAATGGAAAAGTACAACATCGCATGGATGGAGGACATGGTTCCCTGGATCTTTACCGATCAGCATGTGCGTCTAAGAAACAGCACCACCATCCCTAACTGCACCGGCGAGGATATTTATCTGAAGGAAGGTTTTGAAACGCTGATCAAGGCCGGTGGTGTTTCTGTGATCCATCCCGACATCCTGACCTGTGGTGGTGCTTTGGAGCTGAAGAAGATTGCGGACATTGCTGACGATCACGGCGTTGCCGTGGCGGTTCATATGGCGGAAAGCCCTGTTGCCTGCCTGGCAGCGGTACATACTGCTGCTGCTATGCACAACGTGCTGGCACTGGAACTGCACTCTGTGGATGTGCCTTGGTGGGCAGACATGGTTACCGGTCTGGAGAAGCCTCTGATCAAGGACGGCTTTATCCGCGTACCTGAGAAGCCCGGTCTTGGTTTCGACGATCTGAATGAAGAAGTCATCAAGGCTCACATTAATCCCAAGATCCCCGGATACTTCCTGCCCACCGATGCGTGGAATACGGAGTTCTCCAACGACAGAATTTGGAGCTGATACCGCTATGGGAGAGTTAACGATTCGTTGGATCGGTCAGGGCGGCTATCTGTTTTCTGACGGAAACACAACGGTCTGTGTCGATCCGTATCTTTCCGATGTGGTGAACCGGGTGGCGGGGCGTCCCCGGATGGTAGAGCCTGCGGTTCAGCCGGAGGCACTTTCCTGTGATGTGGTGGTGTGTACCCACAACCATTTGGATCACATTGATATCGATGCCATTCCCCGGATGCAGAAGGAAGGTCTGCCTTTTTTGGCACCTTCCCACGGGGAAGAAACCTTGCGCAGCTGTGGTGTAACCGACTACACAGCATTTGACGAAGGTGCGGTTTACCAAATTGGCGCATTTACCCTGAAGGCGGTGTTTGCGGATCATTCTGTCCCGGCGGTGGGACTTCTGCTGTGTCACGGAAACCGGAAGATCTATCTTTCCGGCGACACCGAGTACCATGAAAAGCTAAAGGAATTGTCCGGTGAGGCGTTGGATATTGCCATTATCTGCATTAACGGAAGACTTGGCAATATGAATGTCGATCAGGCTGTGGAGCTGACAAAGGCACTCAATCCGACGGTTGGCATTCCCACTCATTATGGAATGTTCGAGAGCAACACAGAGGATCCCGCAAAGTATACCTCTCGTTTGACTTGTGGTGTAGAATTAAACTATAACCAAGTTTATGAAGTAGAGGAGCTGATCAAAAATGTTTGACCTGCATGGAAAAACGGCAGTTGTGACCGGTGCTACCCAGGGCATTGGCTTTGCCATCGCAAAAATTTTGGCAGAGCATGGCGCGAAGGTGTTTGTTTGCGGCTGCCACAGTCAGCAAAAGACAGAAGCGGCTGCTGCCAAAATTCCAAACGCTGTAGCGGCTGCCGTGGATGTTTCTAAGGAAGAATCCATCAACCAGCTCTATCAGATGACCGGTGATGTGGATATTTTGGTACTCAACGCCTCTATCCAGCACCGGGGTACCTGGGACAGTTTCACAGTAGAGCAGTTTGACGAAACGGTAGACTGCAACCTGAAAAGCACATACCTTTTGATCCGTAAATACGCTCCCGGTATGAAGAATCAGGGCTGGGGACGGATCGTGACCTTGGGAAGCGTCAATCAATACAATCAGCATCCGGAGCTTTCCCTGTATGGCATTACAAAGGCGGCGCAGATGAAAATGGTAAAGAATTTTGCGCCTGCTCTGGCACCCTACGGCGTTACCATCAACAATGTGGCCCCCGGTGCCATCCATACCCCCCGGAACGCGGAAATCTACGACAATGACGCACTGCGGGCTGGTGTGGAGGCGAAAATTCCCTGCGGTCGTTTCGGTGAGCCGGAGGATATTGCACCTGCGGTGCTGCTGCTTTGCTCTCAGGAGGGAAGCTACATTACCGGTAGTGAGATCATCATTGACGGCGGACTGTCTTTATAATCAGTACCGCATAATATTAAGGAGGAACATCATGCATTTTAACGACAGAGAAGAAATCATTGCGTTGACCCCTATGTGGAAGGGTGAAAGACTTCCCGACGGTCGTCCCATGGTTGATGAAAAATACTTGAAGGCTCTGCGGACCTTGACTTTGGAAGAGGTTTGGAAGCCCATCTTTGTAAAGGGCTATGAGAGCCAGTTTGAGGGCCGCTTCCAAACACTGCACAATGACGGCAGAAAGCTCATCGGCCGCGCTGTCACCGCAACCTATTGCCCTTACCGGCCTGACCTGGATGAATTCACCAAGGATGTTGGCCGTAGCGAGGGCAGAACCGGCACTTACAACCAGTGGGTCATCGACAACTTGCTGCCCTACGATGTGCCTGTTATCGATATGTATGACAAGATCTACAAGGGCACCTTCCTGGGCGGTAACCTGACTACCGCTCTGAAGAATAAGACCAAGAATGAAAACGGCGGCGCTGTTATTTGGGGCGGCGTTCGCGATGTGGAGCAGATGCATAAGGTGGAGGATACTCAGGTCTACTTCCGTGGTATCGATCCTACCCCCATCCGCGACTTCATTATGACCGGCTATAATACCACCACCCGGATCGGCAATGCTGTATGTCTGCCCGGTGACGTTGTCTTCGGTGCCGGCGGCGGTGTGCTGTTCATTCCTTCTCACTTGGTTGCTGAGGTCGTTGGCGGCGCTGCCAAGACCCAGGTCAAGGACCTGTTTGGCTTTGAAATGATCAGCCTGAATAAGTTCACCACAGCGCAGATCGACAAGAACACCTGGACAAAGGAAATGCTGGATCTGCTGATGGACTTTATCGAAAAGGACGACAGAGCTGCAGAGTACCGGGGCTTGGATTGGAGCGAAGAGTACGATCTGGCTATCAACGGCGATCCCAACGATACCCAGTCTTCTTTGTAAGCCAATATAGGAGGACAATATTATGACAGTTGCAGAGTTTCGCGCCAAGCTAATGGACCAGCTGGATGCCCATGGGGATGAGATCAATGCACAGGCGCAAGCGAACATTGAGCAGTACCGGAAGCGCAACCATAAGATCCGTATCATGGACAAGGAAGGCAAGCCTGTTGTCGGTGCTAAAGTTCATGTGAACCAGCAGACTCATGATTTCAAGTTCGGCGCCAATATGTTTATGCTGGACGAATTTGAGGATCCTGAGGTCAACCGGCGGTATCGGGAAACCTTCCCTAAGTACTTCAATTTTGGCACTGTTCCTTTCTACTGGGCGGGGTTGGAGCCGGAGGAGGGCAAGCCCCGTTATGAAATCGGCAGTCCCAAGGTTCATCGCCGTCCCGCACCGGATCTGTGCATGAAGTTCTGCGAAGAGAATAACATTCTGCCCAAGGTTCACTGCCTGTGCTACGATAAGGTGATTCCGGAGTGGCTCCCAAAGAATGATAAGGAAGCTATGTGGCGGCTGTACGAAAAGCGCTTTCAGGAAATATCCCAGCGTTATGCCGGTCGGATGTATGAGATTGAAGTAACCAACGAATTAGTGGCTTCCTATGGCTGGACAACCTGTTCTATTCTGGCAAACGAGCCTGATACAGATCTGAGAATGTTCGAAATGGCCCGGAAGTACTTCCCTCAGGATAAGCTTTTGGTCCATGACTGTGAGCTGGCGGATGTGGGCTGGGCAGGCTGCCGCTCTCCTTACTACCTGCAGATCCATGACCTGCTCCGCAGAGGCGCGCAGATCGATAAGATCGGTGTGCAGAACCACATCTTTATTGGTGTTAGCGGTGATCAGGAGGCGGATATTCCCACCTACTACCGGCATTTTATGGTGGATCGGATCTTCAACGGTCTGAAGACCCTGTCCTCCTTCGGTAAGCCTATTGGTATCACCGAGGTGACCATTCCCACTGTGGGTGAAGAGGGCTTGGAGGCAGAGCAGCTGCAGGCGGATATGCTCCGTATTCTGTACACCATCTGGTTCTCCGCACCTTTGATGGATAGCATTACTTATTGGAATCTGGCAGATTATTCAGCAGTTACCTTCCCCAAGTGGGATGAAAACAACTGCCGCGGCGGCATTTTCCATAAGGATATGACACCCAAGCTGGCAGCTTTAGAGCTTTATCGCCTGGTTCACGAGGAATGGCATACGGAGCTGGAACTCACCACCGATGCTGAAGGCTATGTAAACTTCCGTGGCTTCTACGGTGACTACACTGCGGATGTGAACGATGAAACCATCCACTTTGGTATCCATAAGGGCGGCCTGCAGCAGACTAACTATAAGTCTCAGAAATAAGTCCCAAATACAAAAGATCCTGCCAAATAGCAGGATCTTTTGCATGGAAGGGCATTTGACATTCCTATCGGAACGGTGGTATAATAACAAAAACACCACCATGAAAGGAAAGATTCTATGAAACATCCCTGGATCATACCTACAGAATTTCCCGGTGAGCTTATTGCTATTGATATGCACAGTCACCTGAATCACGGATCACCCTATGATGCCAAAGAGAGATTTGGACGGGCAGCGGATCTGGATGAGCTGATCCTCATCAACCGGGCGGCGGGAATTGAAAAGCTGTTTTGCTGCACCTTTGCTTCGTGTATGAACCCTGATGTGATCGTGGAAGAAAATGAATATATGCACAGCCTGCTGGATCAGTATGATTGCCTTTATCAGTGGGTGGTGATCGATCCCAGAATTGAGGAAACCTTCCAACAGGCAGAACAAATGCTTCAGCATAAAAAATGTGTCGGCATCAAGCTGCATCCTTACTATCACAAATATGATCTGGAAGCGTATGCCGATAAGCTGTTTTCCTTTGCAGCCCGTTTTCAGACGGTTGTGCTGATCCATCCGGAGAAGGAGGCTTCTTATATCCTGCCCATTGCCGACAAGTACCCTGAGGTGACTTTTATCATGGCGCATCTGGGCGGAGAAGCCTATGTGGATGCGGTGGAGTTTGCGGTACATAAGAATGTGTATACCGATACATCCGGTATCGCCAGCTCCACCAATTTAATGGTAGAAGCTGCATACCAACGAATCGGTGCGGATCGAATTCTGTTCGGCACAGATACTTATTCTGCCGCGTTCCAACGGGGACGCATTGAGTTCGCCTTGCTTCCTAAGAAGGATAAGCAGAAGATCCTCCGGGATAATGCTCTTCGGTTGTTTGCCAAAAATCTGCTTTAAAGACGTAAAAACCTCTCCAAAACGGAGAGGTTTTTTATGTATTTAAAGTCCCAGGAATTTTTCTTCCGGATCACCGGACTGGATGTTTTTATACCGGTGGAAGAAGTTAACATACTTCAGGGCATTGAACCGCTTGCCGCTCTTCAACTGCAGAAGCTCATCGCCAAAATAGATGTTCAGCTTATTTCTGCCCAAAACAACCACAGCGTGGGTTTGTTCAAAGGGGAAAACCCGATCATCAATGGTGATCCGGTCACCGTACAGGCAGATATCAACGGACTTTTTCAGTAAAACTTTGTGCTTGTAGGGGATGACCTTGGAGAGCTGTGCCGTGTCCCGGAAGACGGGGACTTCCGTCAGAGTCAGCAGGTCAGCCTGATTGACAAGCTCGTTTTGCTGTAAGTACCAGTCCGCTACAAAACGATGGGGGAACGCAAAACCGACGCCCTCCAGTTCTTTGGTGGGAAGATGTCGGATCTCCCGCCCACAGGTTTTGCATTGAATGATATCATCATGACTTTCAAAAGGGGAGAAGCCGCACCAAGGACAGGTATAGATGGCACGCTCCAAAAATTCTGCGTTCTTTTTGTGGCGGAATTCACCGGTCACTTTGGCTTCATCCACGTACATTTCCGATTCAATGATCCGGAACAATTCCTCGCTGGACAGTTGCTTATATTCTTCCGGCTCGATCAAACGGCTGACACGGCAGCGCATAGAGCCCTTGCGGGTCACATCGCTCCACCGGGGCTGAACACCGTAGCCACCTTCAATTCGGAAGATCGCAATGGGCAGACCAAGCTTCTTTGCCAGGGAGGCAACACCAGGCTTCATGTATACCGGACGACCGTGAAAAGTACGGTTGCCCTCCGGAGCAATGCAAATAGAGCCACCCTCTCTTGCCACCAAAATGCAGTTTTTAACTGCCTGCAGATCCAGAGTCTGTTTTTTGATGGGAATGGGCGCAACCAGGAAACGAATCAGCTTGGATACCCAACCGTTGGAGAACAAATCTTCACTGGCCAAATAATACACCGGGCGCTTGAAGACCATACCAACAAAAAACTGGTCAAAGGCGGTTTGGTGATTCATGAGGATCAAATATGCCCGCTTGCCCTGGTTTGGTAATTTTTCGTAAGTGACGTGGTATTTGAAGTGCATATACGGCCCCAGAATCATCCAAAGTAAAATGGTTACGACTCTGTGGCGGAATTTTGTCCATTTTTTCTGCTTTTTCATAGGAGCTCCTTACCGTGGTATTACTGAAGTTGATTTATTTACTATATAAATTATCGCTTTTTTTGGGTTTCGTGTCAACTGTTATTGTGCAGTTTTTTGCAAAAAACTGCTGCTTTCTGTGCAAGAAATTCCTTGCAACTATAAGGATACCATGCTACAATAAATCAAAAAAACAAGCGAGGATGATCACTATGGAATATTCACAAATTGCCAATTTTGCCAAAAAAATCAAGGACAATATCAGCCAAGTTATCATCGGTAAAGATCATGAGATTGAACTGGTGCTGACAGCACTTTTGGCAGGCGGACATATTCTGTTGGAAGATGTTCCGGGAACCGGTAAAACTACCATGGCAAAGGCCCTCAGCAAGTCTTTGCAGTGCGGTTTTTCCCGGGTGCAGTTTACCCCGGATCTTCTGCCGTCGGATATCACCGGTACACGGATCTACAATCAGCACGAGGGGTGCTTTACCTTTGTAAAAGGCCCTGCTTTTACCAATGTTTTGCTGGCGGATGAGATCAACCGCGCCACACCCCGAACCCAGTCTGCGCTTCTTGAGTGTATGGAGGAACGGCAGATTTCGGATGGCGGTGTGACCTACCGCCTGGAAGAGCCTTTTTTGGTAATCGCCACCCAAAACCCGGTGGAAACACAGGGTACATTCCCTTTGCCGGAAGCACAGATGGACCGGTTCTTAATCCGTCTTTCTCTTGGGTATCCTTCACAGGAAGAAGCTGTACAGCTTTTGCAGCGGTTTATTGACCGGCAGCCATTGGCAGAAATTGCAAGCGTTGCTACCGGTGAAGAGATTTGTCAGGCAGTGAAGCTTTGCCGCGGCTGCTTGGTCAGTGAAGATGTCATGCTCTATATGGCGCAGCTTTGTGAGGCTGCCCGGAATCCTGAAAAGGTTCGTCTTGGACCTTCTCCCCGTGCTTTGCTGGCTCTGATGCGTTGCTGTCAGGCGCTGGCCGCCATTCGGGGCAGAGATTATGTGATTCCTGATGATGTAAAAGAACTGGCTGTTCCTGTGCTGGCACACCGTATTCTGGTTCGTGGAATCAGCTATCAGGCAGACAGTAGGCATTTTGTCCGGGAGCTTGTGAATTCTGTTCCCGTACCCACTGAGAATAAAGCATGAGTGTTCTGAATTTTTTTGCGGCGTTGGTGATCCTGTGTATCATATGGAGCCTTACGGTGCGTCGCGGAACAAAGAAGCTGACGTGTTCCCGCAGTTTTTCCAGTACGCGATTTTTTGAAGGAGAACAGGGTGAGTTGATTGAGGTCGTGCGTAATGATGGCCCTTATATCATCCCCTGGCTGAGAATAGAAAGCCGGATATCTCCCAATATTCGTTTGGGAAAGCAGGAAAATCTTACGAACAGCGATGAAATGTATTATTTTAGCTGCTTTACCCTGTTTCCGCACCAGCAGATCCGTCGTCGGCACCGGGTAACGTTTTTGCGCCGGGGTTCTTATAATTTGGGAAACGCCTATCTGACTACGGGAGATGTGTTGGGTACCGGCCGTTTTGGTAAAGATCAGCAGCTGGAAACGCCTGTTTTGGTGTTTCCCAGAATTTTGGAGCCGGAGGAACTGCCTTTTCCCGTATCTCAAATGATGGGTGAAATGCTGCGCAGAAATCAGCTGATAAAGGACCCGTTTTTGATCCGGGGGATCCGGGATTATCAAAGCGGAGACCCGGTTCGGGACATCCATTGGGCAGCTACGGCCAGAACCGGCACCTTACAGGTCAGTGTGCATGACAGTACCGTCAGAACGAAGCTTTTGGTTGTTTTAAATGTACAGCATGATGACAATCAATGGAGCAATCTGATCCTGGAAAAGAACGTCGAGCCTGTAGAAGCTACCATTCGTCTTGCGGCAAGCGTCTGCGTGCATACTCTGCGCTCAGGATTGTCGGCAGGCTTTGCCACCAATATGCCGTTGGATACGGAGAAAAGCTCTGTTGTGATTCTTCCTGCAGACGGAACGGTTCAGGAGGATATATTGCTGCACAATATGGCACGGCTTCGTGTACACTGTGCGGAAAAATTTATTTCTCTTTTGGATTCTCTTTCCAGACAAACAGGGCTGGATATTTTAGTGCTTTCTTTCTATAACAGTGAAAGCATTCAGGAAAGTATTGAAAGACTGAAAGCTGCGGGAAATCGGGTAAGCTTCTATGAGATGGAAGGAGGCAGGCCATGAAACGGAATCTGAAGGATTTTCTGAGACTGGTGCAATGCCCTCTGACCATAGCAGCCGGCTTGATGCCGGTTCCGATTCTGCTATTTACATACTTACAGCCTCAGCTGCAAAAGTATGCCTGGATCTTTCCGGTGAGTTATTTTGTTTTGACTGCTTTAAGCTTTTTGCTTCCCGGAAAGCTGAGGCTGCCCTTTGGACTGCTGTCTGCTGTGGCAATCGTATTACCTTGGCCTTTTCTTTTGACAGGGGAGTCCTTGGCTTTGTGTTTAGCCGTTGCGATCATCTTCGACGCACTGCTTTTGTGGAGTATACGGATGGGTGGCTGGAACGCGGAAAAAGAGCTCCATTCTGCGTGGATTGGTGTGTGTCTGGTTGCTCAGTTTCTGGGGCTTGGTGTGCAGCTTCTGGATCGTCAGACCGCCCAGCACCCTTTGACACCTATGGCACCCTGGTTTTATCTGTCTTTTTTTGTTACGGTTATTCTGTGCATGTTGGCAATGAACCGGAAAGCCCTTAATACGATTACGCAGGAGCGAACAGCCGTAGTGAAAGCGATGCACCGCAAAAATGTTGTTCTTGTGTTTCTGCTGGTTGGTGCAGCAGCTGTGATTTCGCTGTTGCCCTCTGCCATGGGCGCGATAAACATTGTTATCGGATGGATCAGACAGCTTTTAAAGGTGTTTGAACGTGATTATTCGGAAGATATCATGACAGTGCCGCCCATGACGGAGACTGCTGAGCCGGAAGACTTGGGGACAGGCTTTGCGCCCAACGTTGGCAAGCATACGGATATATTAAACATCATGTTTCAGGTGTTTTTTATCGTGCTGGTGGCGGTTGCGCTTCCGTTTTTGCTTTATTTTTTGTGGAAACGGCTTCGAGGTGTTGCAAAAAAACTGTGGCGATCTCTGCGTAATTTTACATCTGACAGTACGGCGGAGTACGAGGATGAAATCACGGATACCCGAGATTCTGTGATCGCGGATGAAGAGGAGATTATCAAGCCGAAGCGACGCAGACGAATTCTTTCGGATCGGGGGCTTTCTAATACGGAGAAAATTCGCCACCGGTATCGCCAGCTGCAGAAGAAAAATCCTCAATGGCGGAAATCATCCACCGCAAGAGAGAACCTGCCGGAAGCTTCTGCGGGAATTTATGAACGGGCAAGATACAGTCCCCATCCCGTAACTTCGGAGGATGCAGATCTGTTTAAAACGGAAACAAAAAGAATGTGACATTTTTAGCAGCCGATGATGAAACAAATCGCCTGCGGTTATTGGCAGATCTTTCGCCAATTATGCTTGCTTATTTCGTCATCGGTTACTTCAGTGGTGAATAATATGAGCGATATTCATTTTGAACAGAATCTTAAAGGTTCGCCCAAAGCAGAACAATTCTCTTTGTGCCGCAACCCTTTGCAACCCCTTCCGCTTGGTGATATCAAATGCGGCGAAGGCTGGCTCTATGAGCAGCTAAAGCTTGTTGCGGAGGGAATCACAGGACGTTTGCCGGAATACGGTCCCTACTTCAGGAAAGAGAATAATGGTTTCTTGCATCCGGAAGTAGACAGAGGTTGGGAAGAAATTCCTTATTGGCTTCGTGGGTTTTATCCTCTGGCAGTGTTGTTGGGAGATGAAAAGCTTCTGAAAACCGCGAATGCGTATATAGAGGCGATCTTTCGCAGTGCGCAGAAAGATGGATGGTTTGGCCCAGCTTATCTGAAAACCGCTGCGGTGACGGATGATGAAAAACCAATTCCCGATCTTTTTCCCAATATGCTCCTTACGGATACCTTGATCCTGTATCATTCTTATACGAAGGATCCCAGAGTTCTGGAATTGCTGGACAGTTATTTTCACTTCTGCCTGTCGCTGTCTGACCCACAGTTTTTGCCCCCCATTCGCAAAGGAAAACTGCGGTGGCAGAAGATTCGCGCGGGCGGTATGCTGGAACAGCTGTATTGGTATTACCGGGTAACAGGGGACAAGGATGCGCTGACGCTGGCAAATCGGGTGTACCGGGGAATCGCTAAAAGCAAATCCGGTTTTGCGGCAACCCATGCTGTGGATTTTTCCCAACGCTTTGCTTACGATGGGATCTATTCCCAGCAATCCGGAGAAAAGGCGCATTTTGAAAAATCGGAATATGAATATGATAAGTACGCGCTGATTTGGGGACAAATGCCTCGGGGAATCTTTGCGTCAGATGAGAAAATCCGGATCGGTGCCACCGACCCCAGGCAGGCCTTTGAGCCCTGCGGGATGGTGGAGCTTGCGAAGAATTTTTATTCTCTTGGCCGTATCAGCGGTCTTACCAAGTATGCAGACAGGGCAGAGGACGTGATGCTCAATCACTTTGCCGCGTCCTTTACGCCGGATTATAAGCAGGTGCACTATCTGACATCCGCCAATGGTCCGGTATTGTCCAACTACACCTACGCATCAACCAACAACGGAAGTCATTCCCATGACAGATCTTATCAGATCATGACCCCCAATAACCGATGCTGCGGTCATAATACCGGAATGGGGTGGCCATGGTATACCATGAATCTTTGGCAAAAAACTGCCGAAGGTGGCCTTGCGGTGTTTTTGTATGCCCCATGTCAGGTGGATACAACCGTTAATGGAAAAAGAATTCGCTGGACAGTACGAACAGACTATCCGTTTAAGGATTCCGTATGTATGGAAGCGGGGTTTGACGGAGAACTTTCTATGGGCCTTCGGATTCCTGCATGGTGCGTAAATTGTTCGTGTACAATAAATGGAAAAGCGGTGTGGAGTGGAACGCAAAGCGGTGGATGGCTGTGCATCCACCGGGAGTGGAAACAGGGGGATATAGTCGGTTTAACATTTTCTATGGAGCTTTCCCTGACAAAATGGCGCAATAACGGCAGTGTGAGCGTAGACCGTGGACCGCTAACCTATTCGGTTCGGATCAAAGAGCAGTATCGCGTGGTAGAGGACGCATTTGCTTACAATCATCCGAAGCCCCATTTGTGGGAGAATTACGAGATTCTGCCAGCTTCCCCGTGGAATTATGGACTGGTGCTTGAAAATGGAGAGCTTGGGGGTTCCGTAAGTGTCTATTCTGTTGCGGAAGGCCTTGCAAAGCAGCCGTTTTCGGAAGAAGTAGCTCCTGTTGTGCTGCAGGCCAGGGCAAAAAGGATACCTCAGTGGCAAACCCAGGATTCCTGCGCGGCTGAGCTTCAGCAAAGTCCTGTTTACTCAGAGGAACCGGAAGAATTGATTGAAATGATCCCAATGGGCTGCGCACGGCTTCGCATGACCTGTTTGCCGGTGCTGACAGATGATCCTTATGCTCCCAGGTGGGAAGAAGCGCCTGCTCACATTCCTTGTGAGCAGCGACCTGCGTCGTTTCCTTTAGAATATGATTTTTTGGAGGATCATAAGGAAGTGTCACCAACAGAGCAGGAAGCACCGTGGAAGCCGGAGGATGAAAGATGATAACAAAACGGCAGATGTCTGGAATTTACCGGGCATCTGCCGTTTTGTGCGTAGAAATCAGATTATTTTTTGCCGGCTGCGGCAGAGGGGAGCTCGCCCATAAGCCGTTTGTAGGTTCTGGAAAAATAGGATAGGTTTTCATATCCGCAGCAAAGGGCAGCTGCGGAAACGGAAGCGCCGGCTTCCATCAGCCGTTTAGCCTCTGTGCAGCGGGTAAGATTCATGTATTCAATAATTGTCTTTCCGGTTGCCAGCTTAAACTGCCGGGAAAGATGATATTTACTCAGACCGATGTGGGTGGATAAAAGATCCAGTGTGATGGGGTGGTTGATATGGCGCCTCATGTAAACAATGGCTTCTTTAATGGCGGGATCGGTGTATGTGGAAGCAGATGGCTGCTTAGCAGTGTAGTTGCGGCAAAGAAATAACAGAAAGTTTAATGCTTTGCAGCGGATCTCAGCAGCGGCGCAGAAAGTATGGGGGTCAAAATTTCGGTAGGCTTCCGCAATATCCGAAAACAGGATGGATACTTGGGGATCGCGGATCGTATTTTGAAAATACAGGTTATGAAATGAAATGCCGTTTTCGATAAAGAAGGAGCGGTCTACGATCAGACATTGGTAGGTAACGCTGTTTTGGCTTCCGGTGGTATGTAAGGTATCCGCATTAACGACAAACAGATCGTTGGGGCGAAAAGGAAAAATCTCTCTGCCGCATTGAACATAGCCTTCGCCTTCGGTGCAGTAGAGAAACTCAATGTTTTCGTGCCAGTTGATTCTGGGGCACGGACCGGTACGGACGAATTCCGGGTGATAGATAAAGGGAAGCAGAGTGTCTGACAAGGTGTGAGTTTCATAAATATAGTGTTCGTGCATTTGAATCACCTGAAATAGCAATATCGTGTCAACAAACGGCACAATTCTGCATTGTTTTGATGTTTTATCCAGTATAAAATAAAAAATAGGAAAAATCAACAGGGAAGGTGTGTTGTTATGAAAAAGATTCGTGCCATCGTCATCGGCGCAGGAGGCCGGGGCTTTGCCTATGTTTATTATATGTCCTTTCTGCGGGATAAATATCAGGTGGTTGCTGTGGCAGATCCCAGCGAGCCTCAGCGTAGGAGCGTTCAGGAAATGTGGGGATTTTCAGAGGAAAATTGCTTCCACGATTGGCAAGAAATCTTAAGCAAACCGAAAATGGCGGATGTGGCTATCATTGCCACTCTGGACGATATGCACCGGGAGCCGGCTTTGGCTGCCATCGAAAAGGGTTATGACATTCTGCTGGAAAAGCCGGTGGCACAAACGGCTCAGGAGTGTGTGGATATTGCGCTGGCAGCGGAAAAGAAGGGTGTCAAGGTGCTGGTTTGCCATGTACTGCGGTACGCACCGTTTTTTGTTAGGGTAAAGGAGCTTCTGCGCTCTGGGATCATTGGTAAGCCTATGACTATCAATATGGTGGAGGCTGTTGGAGACAACCATTACTCCAGAAGCTATATCCGTGGCAAGTGGCACAGCGAGAAGGAATCTACACCTATGCTGCTGGCAAAGTGCTGCCATGACCTGGATTGCATTCAGTGGTTTATGGATCAGCCCTGTGAAAAGGTGCAATCCTTCGGTGAGCTGACCTACTTCCGGGAGGAAAACGCTCCGGAAGGTGCGCCCGTCCGCTGCGCAGACGGCGGTTGTCCGGTGGGAGATACCTGTCCTTACGACTGCATGAAGATCTACTATAACGATAAGACCAAGGTGGCCTGGCGGAATCAGATCACCCGGGGCAGCACCAAAGATTATGATGCTACCGATGAAGAGGTTATGCATGCTCTGAAGACCACAGATTACGGTCTGTGTGTATTCCATGCCAACAACGATGTGGTGGACCATCAGACAGTTAATATGTACTTCCGGGGCGGCGCCACGGCAACCCTGACCATGAATGCCTTTAATAAGGGTGGACGGTATGTCCGCATTTACGGTACCAAGGGCGAATTACACGCCTATGCGTCTGCAGACGAGATCGAGGTGTACACCTTTGCGGATGAAAAGACCCAAAAGATCCCGGTAAAGGCTACAATCGAGAGCATTGAGGGCGGTCACGGTGGCGGTGATAGGGGTATCGTTGAGGAGCTTTACGATTATTTGAACGGTACCTATACCGGCTTCCAGGCGGCAGATATTATGACCTCCGTGAAAAATCATCTCATCGGCTTCGCGGCAGAAGAAGCAAGACGTTCCGATACCGTTGTGGATCTGAACGAGTTTTTCAAACAGTACAATATGAAAAATGAATATATTTAGGAGAAGAAATATATGAAACCAATATCAGTTGTTATTATCGGTGCAGGAAATCGAGGAGAAGTATATGCAACCCATATGGCTAAACTGCGGGAGCAGTTTCAGGTGGTTGCTGTGGCAGACCCGGACCCGGCTCGTTGTGAAAATATTCGCCGCTTGTTCGGTTTTTCAGAGGATGCCTGCTATCAGGATTGGCGCGATATCATGGCACAACCAAAAATGGCGGATCTTGTGGTGATTGCTACGGTAGATAATATGCACTACGCGCCGGCCTTGCAGGCTATCGAAAAAGGGTATGATCTGTTGTTGGAAAAGCCTGTTGCGCAGACGGTTCAGGAGTGCGTAGATATTGCATTAGAGGCGCAGAAAAAAGGTGTGAGAGTACTGGTTGCCCATGTTTTGCGCTATACACCATTTTTTGGCAAGGTTAAAAAACTTCTGATGGACGGTGCAGTCGGTGAAGTGATGTCCATCGCCCAGGTAGAGGCTATCGGAAATGATCACTATGGTCATGCCTATGTTCGGGGCAACTGGCACAATGAGCAGGAATCTACGCCAATTCTTTTGGCAAAGTGCTGCCATGATTTGGATATGATCCAGTGGCTTTTGGGGAAACCCTGTAGGCGCGTTCAGTCTTTTGGCAGTCTGACACACTTTGTAAAAGAAAATGCTCCGGCAGGTGCGCCTAAGCGCTGTGCGGACGGAGGATGCCCGGTAAGTGATACCTGCCCATATAATTGCCTGGATTTCTATTATGCAAAACAGGGGCATGTGGTTCTCAGAAAGAAAATTACCGGGGGTATCGCCAAAGGAAGCATTCCCACCGACGAAGAAGTGATGCAGGCTTTGAAAACAACGGACTTTGGTCTCTGCGTCTATCAGGCCAATAATAACGTGCCGGATCACTAAACAGTTAATATGGAATTTGCAGGCGGAGCAACCGCTACGCTGACGATGAATGCCTTTAATGAGGGCGGTCGCCATATACGTGTTTTCGGCACTAAGGGTGAACTATATGGATATTTGGAAGGGGAAAACATTACGCTGTTCACTTTTGAGGGCAAAAAGACCGAGCAGATTCCTATTCTGGAAGATGGCCAAATCATTACCGGCAACCATAGCGGTGGAGATGAGGGCATCATAAGTGAACTCTACGAGTTTCTTAGTGATACATATACGGGCTATCGGGCGGCAGATATCATGACATCTGTCAAGAATCATATGATTGGCTTTGCTGCGGAAGAGGGAAGACGCACCAATACCGTAGTTGACTTAGACGAATATTTTGCCCGGTACGGTATGAAAAACGAATATTAAAACACAGGCGCGACTGACAATGGTAGACACGAAAGTGTCTACCATTATTTTTGCCTTTTATACAAGATTATAAGTAAATTATATTCAACTGACAGGATCAGAGAACGTAAAATAGTGTGTGAAAATTATCTGAATCAGTGAATTTCTAAAAATTGCTAGACACACAGAAAATGGCAAAATAACCAATTTCAGACGAAAAATGTTTCAAATAATGTGAAAGAATGACTGATATACGTAAAAACTAGTAAAAATTAACAAATTTTAATTCATTATTTCTACATCTAAAATGGAAAAAAATAGTATATTTTTTGATATTATTTATGTTAATATATTTTAAAAATGTATGCGTACACATGTTGTATGTGTCATTTGAATATTTATGAAAGGTGTGAAGAAATTGAAACGATTCCAAAGAGTAGGTGCCTTGTTTATGGCTTTGGTTTTAGTCATTGGCCTGATCCCGGCGAGGATTTTGGTCACAAGAACCAATGCTGTAGAGGTTGTCAACAATGAGCCTTCTGAGGCAGACAAAAAGGCTGCCAAAGAAGTCGACGAAAAGATCGATGCGATTGGTACGGTTACGCTGGAAAGCGAATTTAGTATCAAAGCGGCGCGTTCGGCGTATGCTCTGTTGACTCAGATTCAGAAAGGGCTGGTTGAGAAGCTCGCTATTTTGGAGAATGCAGAGATTACTCTGAAAAATCTGCAGAATTTGGCGGCTGGCATTTATCCCAACTATGCTTTTGCGGTGTTCTCCGAGGGAGGCATCACCGACGATGGCCTACTGAAAGAGGCTGCCTGGCGATTGAATAATCCAATCACCGGTTCTCAGAAGTTTGGTGTTGTCTGGGACTTTGACAATCTGTACATTGGTGTTACCAGTGGCAGCACTAAAGTTCCCAACGGTTTGACGGATATGAAAATCAATGGTATCGAAGTTGGTGTATACGGCACCAACGGTATCGATAGCAGAGAGCTGACAATTCCTCTGTCCGCTATTGGGATCGATGAAATTGATTTCACCAAGGAGTACGATCTGACTTTCACATTGGATAAGTTTGTCTGGGAAGGTAAGCTGATCTTTGATAAAGTTGGTTATGAAGTCCAAACTATCAATGGTTCGATTTGGGAAACCACATCTTCTGCCGGCAAGACCGAGGGTGCTTTGAAATCAGACCAGTCTACGGAAGACGGTTTCAGAATGGGCTTTACTTATGCCAGTGACAAACTGACTCCGGTTATGGGAAGCACTACGGTTTTGGAGTTTGACTTAAAAGTCAATGCCATGCCGGACGATGTTAAGATCAATCAGGTTGGTCCTTACTTTGTGCAGGGCGGAATCAATTTGCTTATCCGTGACGATGACACCAATGTAGGTGCTAACGGGTTTGGTACAGAAGCAATGATGATCGGCTTTGCGAAACAGAATGGCAGGCTGCATTTTATTTATTGGGATGATGCTGCCGGAAAATTCCAGACAATACGGATCAATCCATATAAGAGTACCGATTATCATGTCCGTGTAGAGTACACATACACCACCAATGACGATGTGGCTGCCAGATTTTTTGTGAATGGCGGTTTGGTTGCACAAATTGCCGATGCCAAGAAAATTGGCGAGGATGGTTTTACGCTCACCACAGCAACGAACCTCGTTCAAGTTGTTGCATATGGTGTGGAAGCAGCGCCTGTTGATGCGGTTGTGTCTAATTTCTCAATCTCCCATCCTCAGGAGATTGAGGCTCCCGCACCGCTGTCGCGCCTGACTCCCCAGTATATTTTCGGACGTTTGGATCTGGGACATATCGAGTATGATTTGCCGCTGATTCCTACTTTTGTTGGAAGAGATAAGCAGGAATATACGTTGACCTGGATCAGCAGCGACGAGACCGTGGTTGCACCCAATGGTAAGATCAATCGTCATGCTACTGAGAGTAAATCCGCAAAGATAACCCTGAAGGTAGGCAATACGGAGCTGTGGTCTGTGGATGTGACAGTAGAGCCCCGTACCAAGGTGGAGCAGGAATCCGCCGAAAATGTGGATGCAGCTTTCAGTAAGGCTGAGATCGTCATCGATGGCTTGCTGAAAGAGGAAGGCTGGAGAATGGCCGGTCGCGTTCTGGATGCCGACAAGCTGTTGGTTGCAGAATACGGTTTCCAGTGGAATCAGACGCATTTGTTTGTTGCCGTAGATTTTACCGGCGAGTTTGGATCTGTTGAGCTGACGCTCAATGGTAAGACGTTTACCATTGAAGAGGGCAAACTGAAAATGGACAATGCTGCCGTTGCCGACGCACAGATCGCGGTAAAGAACGGCATTGCTGAAATCGCGATTCCCATGCAGCTTTTGGGATTCGGGGATAAGATCACTGAGTATGGAAAGTCCATGGAAATGTCTATCAAGGCCGGTGGCTTTACCGGTGCCGGCAAGAAACTGTCGCTGGCTTCGTTTGACTGGTTTGTTACCGACAACCGTGACCATGCAGCTGTTGTTGGCAGTACCAAGTCTACGGACGAACAGCATGGTGTCCAGCAGTTGGTTAACGGCTGGCGTCTGTTTGACCTTTTTGGTGGAACCAATACTAAGGCAAAGGTGCGCAGCTTTATCGGATTTATGACGGACCCGATCTATGTTAGAAATTTTGCGGACCGTGTTTACGATACGCGTTTGGAATTCGATTTCCAGGCACATGCGCTGCCGGTGTTGTCCACAGATGTAACAGATAAAAATACATATGTTGCAGGTGGCGGAGCCTATGGTAACAGCGGCTTTACCTGTGCATTTGGTGAAATTGCCGATGCCCAAAAATACTCCTATACCTTCAATATCGGTATTGTCAATACGGAAGAGGGATTGCTGTTCGTAGTTACCCACGGAAAGACAGAAACCTATAAGCTGAACAAGCAGGTTGGCGATAAGTTCTCCGTCGCTGTGGAGTGGGCGTATGATAACACGCTGGAGCTGTTTGTTGACGGTGTATTGGTTAAGACCTTTGAAGGTGTAGCCAACTGGAAAAAAGGTGCCGGCAATGCCAGCTTGGTTGTGAACATGCGTCCTCTGACAAAACGCACAAGCGAGGCTGATAACTTCGATGTATCCATTACCAACATCGCCTTTGGTAAGGTTCATACGGAAAGAAATTTGATTGCGCAGCTGGACTTCGATGACATCCAAGGCGAGAATGAAACTGCTGATCAGATTGTGGATGACTTGGTTTTGCCTGGCGTTTTGACCAATGGTCAGATGGATAAGGAATACCAGATCACCTGGACCAGCGATAACAATGTTTTGAATCCTCAGAACGGTAAGGTTACTCGTCCTGCTTCCGGCTCGATTGCTGTGAAATTAACCGCAACCCTGGAGAATGGGGAATCTAAGTCTTTTGATCTCGTAGTATTGGGCGGCGGCATCAGCAATGACAATGTTCTGAATGTTCCCGCTGATGCGAACCCTGCCACCGGTGTGGGTGTAGCTTATCCCAGCTTGCTATATACCTTTGACGAGAATAACAACAGTATTATTGCGGTTTTGAGTGAGAAACAGAAAGTGAATTCTGTTGTTTTGACTGACGGTGATGATAAGGCTCGCTTGAGTGCTGAATTCCTGTCCCTGTGGATCAGCGATGACAATGTTACCTACACGCGCGTACCTTCCTTCAAGCTTCTGCAGGTCAACGAGAACTGGTATCTGTATGACTTCGAGGCCGAAGGCAAGTATGTCAAGGTCCATTATCAGCAGGATGATAGTACCGGTTCTGATTTTATCGGCACTTACGGTAATATGATCAAGGCTGGCTATGAAAAGGTCTTTGGCGGCGGCGATGCTACTTTTGTTGAAAGCACCTACACGCTGACCAATAGCTTTACAACCACGAAGTATGACTATGCATGGACAATCTCTAAGAGTGACTTGGGTATCATCGGCACGGATGCCTCCATTCGAATCTCTTTGAATGGCAGCTTCCTGTACCACTATGTGGATGGGGAAAATGTGATTGTTCGCGTACCTGAATTGGCACCTGGCGCGTCTGTAAAACTGACGGTTCAACAGAGCAACAGTCAGGATGTTCTGGACATTGCCAACAAGGAAAATGTCTATGAGATCATTTATGGCAACCGCGAGTTGACGCTTACCAGCAGCAGATGGTATTATCTGACGCTGCCTGCCGGTACGACATTCCCTGACGGCTCCAAGCTGGAGAAGGAAACAATCTACCGCATGAGACGCGGTTACTTCTCTACATCCACGGATGGTGGAACAACATGGTCTAAACAGTATTCTGCTTTGGACAACGCTCCGGAAGGTAAGAAGGCTGTAGAAAAGATGGGCGAAGGCGGCTGGATGTTTGATGATGTTACCGGCCGGCTGATGTTCGAAAACTATGTGTCCTATACCGGCTTTGATCCATATGACATGATGAAGTCTCACATGGAGACGCAGATTGTGGCATCGGATGACGGTGGTAAAACGTGGTATATACTGGCCACCTTGCCTTGCCGCTGCATGGAAGAATATAAAGATAATACCAATATTCCTACCTATGCACTGTCTTACTCTGACGGTATAAAGCTCTCCACCTATGACGGTAAGGATGGTCCTAATGTGGACTTTGTATTCCCCTTAGGCTCCCAATATGACAACATTGGCAGCTTTGCTTGCCGCGTTGCATACACAACGGATGCCGGTGAGACTTGGCAGTACAGCAAAACTCAGATCACCTATCCCTCCGAATACGGCTCTGAAGGCGGCTGTTCTGAGGCTTATATCAT
The DNA here is from genome assembly GCA_017397565.1 of Oscillospiraceae bacterium. Classification (GTDB taxonomy): domain Bacteria; phylum Bacillota; class Clostridia; order Oscillospirales; family Oscillospiraceae; genus Faecousia. The sequence continues at coordinate 24,655 of JAFQIL010000003.1, forward strand.
TGAACGGGAAGACGGAGTGCTGGTTCTTCATGTTAGATGTCAAGAGGCCTCCGTTTACCATTTCAAGGTTTGCTATTCCTTGGACTGGGGTCTTACATGGACAAACGATCATATCTTTACAGATTATTTTGCTTCTAACGGCCAGGCTGTGATCAAGGAGATGGAAGTTAACGGAGAAAAGACGATTCTCTCTGTTTGGGGCGGTAACAATGCATTTGGTGGCGGCAGCTACCACCGCAACCCCTTTAACTTCGCTACTTCGGCCAATGATGCAGAAACCTTCCGGAATATTCAAAATATTGTCTCCAAGACTTGGATGGAACAGTATGAGTCTGTTTACTATTCTAATACAACCAATGTTTCCTTGACCAAGTACGACGAGGATAATATGCTGCTCACTTTCCGCAGAAATGCATATAGTGACTTTGTTGAGATTCGGGTTGAAGACTTCGACGCGTGGTTGACCCGTACCAAGGGCGCTTATGACGACTTCGAGCACGGCAACATCCGTTACGAAGGCTGGGGCCTGAGAACCGGTGCTTATGAATTGTCTGATAAGAATGCACACGGTAAATATTCCATGAAGGTTACTGCAGGATCTGTTGTGACCCGTTGCATACCTTATCTGCAGAACGGAAAGCTCTCGATTGACATCTATGCAGCCGCTGACAGCAGCTTTACGCTGCAGCTTCAGAGCGCATTCGACCAAATCTACGGTAATATTGCGATGCCGATCGGTTTGCGCGTAGAGAATGGCAAGCTGTACCTGAATAAGGAAACTACGGCAATCGGCGAACTGGCGGCAGGATGGAATACACTGAGCTTCGATTTGGAACTGACTGAAGATAAGGCTGGCCTGTCTGTTAACGGCGCAGAGCCTGTTGAAATTCCTGTTCGTGTAGAGGACGGTGACTATGTCTGCTTCATTACCATCAGCACCGCGGAAAGAAATGAAATCTTCGTTGATGATCTGCTGGTTATCAGTGATCTGGAGCCTGTAATATCCGCTACTGAAGACGATAAAAAGGCTGCCAATGAGGTCATTGATCTGATTAAGGCAATCGCAGAGGCTGAAGATAAGGCGACTGCTACTGCCGCAGCACGCGCAGCTTTCGATAAGCTGTCTCAGGTCCAGGCAGACTTGGTGGATAGAAGAGTCCTTTTGAACCGCGCATCTGCCGGCTTGGACGGTTTGATCAACTACTATGAAGTCTTGGTCGCGGCAGAGAGTGGCAAATACGAGGGAATCGAGGAAATTGTGGATCAAGCTGCTGCCGGAGAGGTGCACGAAATGATCCTTGCCATTGGTAAGGTTACCTTGGCCAGCAAGAGTGCTATTGTTGCAGCCCGTCAGGCATACGATGCTTTGACGGCTGAGCAGAAGCTGTTTGTTAATAACTACAAGGTCCTCACGGATGCGGAAACCGCCTTTAAGGTTTTAGAGGAGAAAGACAAAGAACCTCCTAAGACTATGGATACAACACCTGTGGGTTTGATTTCCGTTTTGATGATTGTTAGCGTGCTGGGGATCGTTGTGGCTATGGTGCCCGACATTCGCAGAAAGCTGATGGGTAAGTAATTCTACCGTTATCTCTTTGACAAAGGTAAAGAGACATAAAAACCAGGGCGCACTGCTTGGCAGTGCGCCCTTAATTTATTTGCGTTGCGGATATTACACCTTGACAACACCGTTGAGCATAACTCTCTGGATGTTCATCCAGTGGTCTACAAAGATCAGGTCGGCACGCAATCCAACGGCGATCTCACCGCGGTCATATAGACCTACGCAGCGAGCAGGATTATAGGAAGCAACCCGGAAAGCATCTACCAAAGACGCACCTGTGTGCTTCATCCAGTTCCGGCAGGCCACATTCAGCGTCAGCTTAGAGCCGGCAATATCACCCCATTTATCAAAGTTGATATCGGTGATATGCTCATAGCCGGGCGGATTGGGGGCATCGGCGTAGCTGCGATCAGAGATCAGAATGATTTTCTCATCACCCTTGATTTGTCGCACAAGCCGCAGCATATAGGGTGCCACATGGATACCCTGACTGTCACAAATCAACTCCGCGTAAATGCCGCTGTTGTAATTGACAGCTTCATCCACACAGCAGCCCCGGCAGCCGGGATAATTGACAATGGTTCCGGTAGCGTTGGTGTGGTGAGTACCGATACACAGACCGTAGGGCATCAGCTTTTCAATCTGCTGAGGGGTAGCCTCGCTATGGGTCACGGCAAAACGGGTATTAGGGTTGGCTGCATGGGCGGCCTTTACAAAGTTTTCCACATTTTCCTGTTCCGGACCCAACCCCCAAACCAAAGCCAGTTCAGCACAAGCTTCGATAATAGGTTCATAGTCCTCAGGGATAATGGGCTTGTTATTCCAGGGATTGGCGGCCCGGTTTGAGCCGTAGGCGGGATTGATGTATGGACCTTCAAAGTACACACCGGCAATATTGCCGCCATCTGGGTGAGCCATGGCTTCCCGAATGTTTGCTGCCATCTGAATGTACTCTTCCTTGGTCATTCTGGGATAGGAGGCAGGAAGCACAGTAGTGGTACCGTGCTCCAGATGGTACAGACATCCGGGAATGGGGTTCTGCCATATCCGGTAATTACCACCGGTGTGGGTGTGGATATCCACCAGGCCGGGGCCGACATAGGCACCTTTCGCATCCAGAATCTCACAACCCTCCGGGATGGGAGTGTTACGCATTTCGCCAAATCCGGTAATCTTACCGTCCTCTATGAACAAAACCGCATCGGGGATCATGTGGTCACGCATAATCAGCTCTGCGTTAACAATAGCAAGCATGTTAATTCCTCCTTTGAGGTCTTACTGCACTTTGCCGCCCAGCATGACTGTGGAAACATTCATTTTATAGTCCACAAAAATCAAGTCAGCACGCTTACCGACGGCGATCTCGCCCCGATCCAGGAAACCAACAGCCCGGGAGGGGTTGTAAGAAGCAAACTTGAATACATCCACGATGGATGCGCCGGTGTGTTTCATCATATTCCGACAGGCGACCTCCAGAGTCAGCTTGGAGCCCGCGATCTCGCCTTCAAAGTCGAAGCAAAGATCGGTAACGCCATCATAGCCTTCCGGAGTGGGACCCTGGAACCAGCAGGCATCAGAGATGAGGATCAGACGGTCATCGCCCTTGATCTTCCGGATCAGCCGCTGCATATAAGGATCTACATGGATACCACGGCTGTCGCAGATCATTTCTGCGTAAATCTCCCGGTTGTAGTTGACAGTTTCATCAACACAGACACCCCGGCACTCGGGATACATGGGGCGGTCACCGGTGGCGTTGGTGTGGTGGGTGCCAATACACAGACCGTAGGGCATCAGCGCCTCGATCTGCTGAGGGCTTGCCTCACTGTGACCAACAGCAAAACGGACATTGGGGTTGTATGCCTTGGCATCCTGAACAAAGCTTTCGATATTCTCACGCTCTGGGGCAACGACCCAAACCCGGACATCCTCACCGGCAGCTTCGATCAAAGCTTGATAATCTTCCTTGCAAACAGGTCCCTTCCAGGGATTGTTTTCCCGATCGGCACCAAATTTGGGGTTCATATAGGGGGCTTCCATGTAAAAACCGGCAATATTAGCACCGTCAGGTTCTTTCATGGCGGATTGTACAAGGGCGGTCTGCTCCAGCAGCTCAGCTCTGGGGGTATTGAAATACAGGGTGGCCAAAATACTGGTGGTGCCGTGGGACAGATGGTACTTTGCGGCTTCCAAGGGCTCCTGGTTGAACCAGTGGCAGTCGCCGGCATGACAGTGGATATCCACAAGACCGGGACCTACAAACCTGTCCTGTGCGTCGATGATTTCGCAGCCCTCCGGGATGGGGGTAGTGCGCATTTCACCGAAACTGCGGATTTTTCCGTCCTCTACGAACAAAACGGCATCAGGGATCAAATGGTCACGCATGACCAAGGTGGCGTTTTTAATGGCAATCATAGTTTTTTACCTCACAGTCTTAGAGAATAGACAGAGCCGGTTTCCCGGCTCTGTGAGGAGTATTCTTAGTAGCCGACCTTCTCCCAGCACTCGAAGGGAGCAGCCAGCTCTTCGCTGATGTAGACCTGAGTCTTCTTGGTCTGCAGCATGGAGCTGGGAACCAGAGGAGTAACAGGACCGTGGGTGACCAGACGGGAGGTCATTCTCTGCCAGCTGGAGAAGGTGCCGCAGGTAGCCAGAGCATGAACCTCAATACGCTCCTTAGCACGCATAACGTCAATGGGACCGATGGTAGCAGCCATGGGAGGCACGTTGGCAATGTCGCCGGACTGGCCGAAGGTGCCGTTCAGAGAGTTCTGCATGATGGTCATGGGGTGCAGCTTGACCAGCTGAGCGGGCTGATTCAGCCACTCTTCGATGTCGCCGCTGCCAACAAACTCGGGGATGGGGTCAACGAAAGCAACGTGACCGGTCCAGCCGGGAGAGGTGGAGATGATGTCAGCGCCGCCTTCGGTGACGTCGTTGATGATCTTGGAGTAGTCGTTGATGTTCTTGTTGGTGGGGTAGTAGACATTCTCCATGGGCATACGCAGCTTGGGATCGATCTGGTTGACCAGATACTTGATCATGGAGTGTGCAAAGCCGGCTTCGTAGGTCTCAGGAGCGATGTTGCCGTCCTGGTCAGCCCACTCGTCCTCAGCAAAAATGCTGACCTTGGAGCAGTCAACGCCGAAGTAGTTGATCAGCTGAGCCAGGGGGATGTAGGTGTCAGGCTCGGGGTTGCCCAGAATCATGGAGAAGGGCTTACCGGCTTCGCTGGCAGCCTTCAGACGGGAGAACAGGGTGGCGATGAGAACGGGATGGGGGTTCATCATAACCTTAACATTGAACTCAGGATGCCACCAGGGCTCGCGCTGCTCCAGCTCTTTGCCGCTCATCTTGCGGACGCGGTCACAGACTTCCTTGTCCTTGAAGGGAACAAAGGGTGCGGGATCAAAATTGAAGGTGGTTGCGGGTTCGAAAACGATGTCTTTCATTTGGATACATTCCTTTCTGAAAATATTCATTGATGACCGGTTTGGTCAAAAATTACAAATTAAGCGTTGCGGAGAGTCTGGGAAACTTCCTTGCCGGCATCTGCCAAAGCTTCACCGATTCCTGCAACAAACCGGGCGGTACGGGATTCGTAGCCGTTGACCTCGAAAGCATCCTTCATGGGGAAGTAGCCTTCGTAACCATTGCAGATGCCGAGAGTCAGCTGCATAGCGAAGGGAGATGCTTCCCGAATCTGGCGGCCAATGTCACAGAAGCCTTCACCGGGGATGCCGACCATACAGATATCACCCATGGAGAAGCCGCAAACACTGACGGTTTTCTCACTTTGATAACCGGGTTTGGAGCGCTCTATGATTTGTTTTGCTTCAAACACGGCAGTGATCAGCTCCATGCCCTTGTAGGGAAGCTGCTCGTCCAGACCGGCTTCATGCATACGCCAAATCTCCTTGGATTCTTCAAGCCGTTCCGGTTCAGGCTTTTTCAGCTGAATGGTAACATATTTTTCTTCGGTATGGACAGGACCGGTCTGAATGGGACGGGCCTTGGTGTACATGGACAGGATCTTGCCGGCAATGGAGAAGCCCATATACTCTACCTGACCCGGTCCGGTGCAGGGATCCCAATCAGGGCAGTGGATGTTGATGTGGTTCAAATCACCGCAGGTGCCGTTGAAATAGATGCACTTGTTGCCGGGAAGGGCCCGCTCCAAAGTGTTGCAAACAACGCCAGGGTAATCGGCAGAGTAGCCCTTGCTGTTCATCACATCAGGATGGCACTGGAAGTTGACAAGAAGGATATCATCTGCGCCTTCACGAACAAATTTCAAAAGACGGATGGTCTCGTCAGCGGGGGACATGGGGCCAACGACATCGGGATTCTTGCCGGGGTTGGTACGGACAGTGCCGTCCTTCATCCGGTAACGGCGAACATAGGTTACATTTTCCAGCTCAGACTGGGCGCCGTATACGGTAGCTTCCTTCAAATCAGCAATGGCGCTCTGGGCGGCATTGAGAGCCAGCTGGGGCAGGGATGCAACATACACCTCGTCAGCCGGAGCGGTACCTGCCACCAAAACAGGACCGGTATGGGTGTGCGTGCCGGAAATGAAAATGTTTTTGTAATCCAGTCCGGTTTTTTCTGCGATGTAATTGCGGATATCAGCACACATGATCTGATCAATTCCGCAAAGGTCAAAGACCAGAACCACGGCAATGGATTCTTCCTCAAAAGCGATCGCCCGGATGTTCAGGGGATCGTTAATGCCCTGGGCAATGCGATCATAGGCCTTGCCTTGCATATACTGACCGGCAGGCGGGGTGATATCTTTTTTACCAAATCCACATTTCATTGTGATTCCTCCTGTGCTTGAAAGCCTCTTTTATATTCTGTAACGGTCATGCTGTAATACCGCTTGAATATTCTGCTGACATAATTTACATCGGTGAAGCCTACATGCTCACCGGCTTCTGCCAGGGTGTAGCCGTACCGACGGATCAGCTCTACCATGTAGGAAAGCTTGCGACGGTTGATATATTCTGTCAGGGTGATGCCCTCTGAGGAGCTGAAGATGTTCGTCAGATAGTTTTTGCTGAGACCGATGGCCTCGGCAACTTCGCCGACAGAGATCCTGCGCCCGATGTTTTCCGAAATGAAAGCCTTTGCCTGGCGGCAGTAGCGATAATTTGCGGGGGAAATTCCGTTGCCAATAATGACCTCCTGAGTAAGGCTGCTGAGCTTATGAAGCAGCAGCATAAAGTCAGCACATTCTTCAAAATAACTGCGGCCGTGGCGGGTGTTCTTCTCCAAAACAATGGAACGGATCAGGGAAATAACATCCTTACTGCTTTGTGATGGGGGAAGGATCATGGGCAAAGTCAATGTATTTCCGGAAGGGGGCGGGCAGTCGTCAGTAAAACGGCTGCGGCATTTGATCAGAAATTCCACAGAGGTGTGACGATGGATCCCCGCTTCCAAAGTGCGGACACCAAAATCACATTGTGGCGGGATGACAAAAATACAATTCTCATCCAACCGATATTCTTCGCCTTCGTAGGTAAGTATGATGGGGTTTTGCTCCACAAAGCCAATTTCCAAAACGGCTCCGTCTTCCGGCGTGTCACCGTAAATACCATAGCCCTGCGTTTGCAAGGTGTAGCGATAATTGTTGGCAGACAGGCTGTGGGCAAAGGCAACCCGATCAAAGGAGAGAATTTCGAACTGTGTGTACAGATTCATAAACATGCCCCCTTGATAACAGTATATCAAATATTTGCAAAAGGGAAATAGATAATTCAAAGGTATATGGACTTTTTAAAGATTGGAATTGAGAAAAAATTGAAATGAAATTTGAACAGCTGGAAATTTCCCTTAAGTATTGTGTTTATTATAGCATAATCCGTCGAAGCTGAATAGCATGAAATAACGATTTGGTGATTTCGCATATAGTAAAAAGCTTTAAATTGTGCATTTTTACAAGAAACAAAGCATATTCCGATCCGGCAAAAAAATAGCCGCCGGAGAACCGGCGGCAAAAAGCGTTTTATTGGATGCCCTGCACATCCAAAAGCTCCAAAACCTGTTGCCCACGGGCGGAGAGGGCAAAGCTGCCAACTACGGGGAAATCGTGATAGCGCTGGTCATGGAAGCCTTTGATGGGCAAGTCGTAGTCTAAGGTGATGAGCCCTTTCTGTTCCAGGACTTGCAGGATCGCGCTGTACTCTTCCACACTGTGCTTCTGGTCTTCCAAATAGATGGGGTTCATGGAATCTGCCCTGCGGGCTACGGGCAAAAAGGGGATTTCTCCCAATTGTTGAAGCATTGATAATTCTGCTTCCGTTAATGTCAGACAATTACTGCAATTGCTGCAGCCGCTGCAGCTGCTACAGTTGTGCATACATTCTGCCATAAATAGAACCTCCAGGAAGCGTTTTAAAGGACTATAACAGGATTTTATGTTGCTGTCAAGGTGGTTATGCACAGGGAAACGGAAAAAAGAGGGAACATTTCTATGAATTTCGCATATTGTAATTCTGTGCAGAAAGTGGTATTATGTATAAAACACAAATGTTCACGCAACGTGGACGTTAGGGAGGAGCGTTTGTTATGGCAAGAGTATATAATTTTTCTGCAGGCCCTGCGGTGCTTCCGGAGGCGGTTTTGAAGGAAGCCGCAGCGGAAATGCTGGATTACCGCGGAAGCGGTATGTCCGTTATGGAGATGAGCCATCGGTCAAAGGTTTTTCAGGAGATTCTGAACACAGCGGAGCAGGATCTGCGGGACCTGATGAATATTCCTGCTAACTACAAGGTCATGTTCCTGCAGGGTGGCGCTTACCAGCAATTCGCCGCCATCCCCATGAACCTGATGAAAAACAGAGTGGCGGATTACATCATTACCGGCCAATGGGCGAAGAAGGCTTTTCAGGAGGCTAAGCTTTACGGAGATGCCTGTGCGGTTGCTTCTTCCGCTGACCGGAATTTCTCCTATATTCCTGACTGTTCTGATCTTCCCATCCGTGACAATGCGGATTATGTATATATCTGTCAGAACAACACCATTTACGGCACTACATTTAAACAGCTTCCCAATACCAAGGGTAAGACTTTGGTCGCGGATGTTTCTTCCTGTTTCCTGTCTGAACCTGTCGATGTGGAAAAGTACGGCGTGATCTACGGCGGTGTTCAGAAGAACGTTGGTCCTGCAGGTGTTGTCATCGCTATCGTTCGGGAAGATCTGATTACCGAAGATGTTCTCCCCGGTACACCCACCATGCTGCGTTATAAGACTCATGCTGACGCAGGCTCTTTGTTTAACACTCCCCCTTGCTACGGCATTTACATCTGCGGCAAGGTGTTCCAGTGGCTCAAGAGCATGGGTGGCCTGGAGGCTATGAAGGCTCGCAATGAGGAAAAGGCAGCCATTCTTTACAATTTCCTGGACCGTAGCCAGCTGTTTAAGGGCACTGTGGAAAAGGACAGCCGCTCTTTGATGAATGTACCTTTTGTTACCGGCAGTGAAGAACTGGACGCGGCCTTTGTCAGTGCGGCAACCAAGGCTGGTTTGGTGAATTTGAAGGGTCACCGTACTGTCGGTGGTATGCGCGCCAGCATTTATAATGCTATGCCGAAGGAAGGCGTAGAGCAGCTGGTGGCCTTCATGGAAGAATTTGAAAAGAAGAATGGTTGAGGTGTGACCTATGTTTCAGGTGCATTATTTAAATCCCATCTCCCAGAAGGGCACTGCCCTCTGGACAGAAGATTACCAAAAGTGTGAGGCTATGGAGCAGGCGGATGCCGTGATGGTTCGTTCTGCCGCTATGCATGATCTTTCCTTGCCGGAATCCCTGCTGGCTGTGGCCCGTGCCGGTGCCGGTGTCAACAACATTCCTTTGGATAAGTGCGCAGAGGCCGGCGTTGTGGTGTTTAACACTCCCGGTGCCAATGCTAATGGTGTTATGGAGCTGGCCATCTGCGGTATGCTTTTGGGCTGCCGCGATATTATCGGCGGTATCAACTGGGTGCAGACTATTAAGGATGAGGGCGATGTCGCCAAGAAGGTAGAGAAGGGTAAGTCCAAGTTTGCCGGTATGGAGCTGGCAGGCAAGAGTCTGGGCGTTATCGGCCTGGGCGCCATCGGCGGTCCTTTGGCCAATGCAGCCCGGAAGCTTGGTATGCAGGTTTATGGCTGCGATCCCTACATTTCCATTGATGCAGCATGGCACTTGGATAGCCATATCATTCCCGTTAAGACCCGGGAAGAAATTTATGAGAAGTGCGATATCATTACCGTGCATGTCCCACTGCTGGACAGCACCCGGAAGATGATCAATGCAGAGGCCATTGAAAAGATGAAGGACGGCGTGATCCTGCTGAACTTCGCCCGGGATGCACTGGTTGACGATGATGCTTTGGAAGAAGCTCTGAAGTCCGGCAAGATCAAGCGCTACATTACCGACTTCCCCAACGACCGGACTGCCGGAATGGCAGGCGTTGTTGCCATCCCGCACCTGGGCGCTTCTACCGAGGAATCGGAAGATAACTGTGCTAAGATGGCTGTTCGTCAGGTGATGAACTTCCTGGAAAACGGCAATATCGTCAATTCTGTGAACTATCCCAACTGCGATATGGGCATTTGCAGTAAGGAAGGCCGTATTACCATCATGCACCGGAATATCCCCGGCATCCTGACCAAGTTTACCGGCGCAATGGCTATGGAGAATATCAACATTTCCGATATGCTGAACAAGAGCCGTGGCGACTATGCCTATACCATGCTGGATATGGACGGCAAGCCCTCCAGTCATGCTGTGGAAGTGCTGAAAAAGATCGAAGGTGTTTTGCGTGTCCGTGTGATTCGCTAAATGAGAAAAGAAAACTCCTTGAATGAATTTCGTTCGAAATTCGTTCAAGGAGTTTTTGTTATCCTAATTGTTTATTTCGCCTGTAGGCGGCCTGAATGCAGTCCATCACAGCACCACGGAAGCCGTTTTCTTCCAGGGCTTTGACACCGGCAATGGTGCTGCCACCGGGGGAGCAAACGGCATCTTTTAATTCACCGGGGTGGATTCCTGTTGACAGATACATTTGGGCTGCGCCGGCCAGGGTGTTGGCGGCATACTCCAAAGCCTTCTGCCGGGGTAGTCCGCAGGCTACCGCACCGTCAGCCATGGCTTCCATAAACATATACACGAAGGCAGGACCGCAGCCGGATACACAGCAGGCGGCATCGATCAGATGCTCATCTAAGTGATCCAAAGAACCTGCGGGAGCCATGTCTGCCAGAAAGTCATCCAAAGTTTCCTGCTCCACCAAGGAGTTACAGCAGTACAGGATCATGCCTTTGCCAACGGCAACAGGGGTGTTAGGCATGATGCGGATGATAGGCAGCTCCGTGCCGGCAAAGGATTCAATGGTCTCGATCTGAAGGCCGGCAGCGATGGTGATCAGCAAAGGCTTCTTTTGCCGCAAAATGGGAGCCAAAGGACGCAGCACAGCTTCCATCATCTGAGGCTTTACCGCCAAGAATAGACGCTCACATTCCCAGGCGGCAGTTTCGTTATCGCCGATCAGGCAGTCCAGCTCCTGAGCCAATGCCTGAGTTTTGGGAGAGGGGTCTGACAGAAGAATGTCTGTTGTGGAACAGGCCAGGGCTTTTGCTAAGGCACCGCCCATGTTGCCGCAGCCGATAAATCCGTATTTCATAGTTATTACCTCACATGTCCGTTGCCTTGAATGACATACTTATAGGTGGTCAGCTCCCGCAGACCCATAGGGCCTCTTGCGTGAAGCTTTTGGGTGGAAATGCCCATTTCGCAGCCAAGACCAAATTCTCCGCCGTCTGTGAAACGGGTGGAGGCATTCACATAAACCGCCGCACTGTCAATACCGGCGGTAAATGCAGCGATTGCGTTTTCGTCCTGAGATACAATAGCTTCACTGTGTCCGGTAGAGTGGGCAGAAATGTGTGCAATGGCTTCTTCTACGTCCTCCACACACTTGATGGCCAGAATATAGTCCAGAAATTCGGTATCAAAATCCTTCTCTCCGGCAGGCGTACCGGAAATGATGCCTTGGGCAAACGAGTCTAGCCGCAATTCTACCTGAGGAATCCGTTCTTTCAGCCGGGGAAGGAAGTCAGGGGCGATAGCCTTGTCTACCAGCAGCACCTCTTCTGCGTTACAGACACTGGGGCGGCTGGTTTTGGCGTTTTCAATGATGGAAAGCGCCATGTCCTGGTTGGCGGTTTTTTCTACATATACGTGGCAAATACCGGTGCCGGTGGCGATACAGGGAACGGTTGCCTGGGTGACACAGGCGTTGATAAGGCCTGCACCGCCCCGGGGGATCAGCAGATCTACATAGCCTACCGCCTGCATTAAAGCCGTTGCGCTGGCGCGGGTGGTGTCCTGTACAAGATTGACAGCATCCTCCGTAATGCCAACGGATCGTAAGCCTTCTTTTAAGGCCCGGACAATGGCATTGGCAGAGGAAAATGCTTCCTTACCGCCACGAAGGATACAGACATTGCCGCTTTTTAAGGCTAAAGCAGCAGCGTCGCTGGTAACATTGGGACGGCTCTCGTAAATAATTGCGATAACGCCCATAGGCACAGACACCTTGCGGATCAGTAGACCGTCTGCGCGGGTGTGCTCCTCAATCAGTCTGCCAACAGGATCCGGGAGTGCAACAACTTCCCGAATGCCCTTGGCCATGCCTTTAATCCGGTCGGCAGTCAGCTGCAGCCGATCCAGCATCACGGTGGAAACGGTGCCTTCTGCCTTTTCCATATCCTCAGCATTGGCGGCAAGGATTTGTTGCGTGTTGGCGATCAGGGCATCTGCCATGGCGTTCAGGGCTGCATTTTTTTGCGTTTCAGACAGCCGGGCGATTTCCGGCTTTGCTGCTTTGGCAGCTTTCAGCATTTCAATCATACACGTTCTCCATAAAACAGTGTACCGACGCTCTCTCCGTCGATAATGGCATAAAGGTTTGTGGGTTGACTGCCGTTGGTGATGATCATATCACAGCCGGCTTCCATACAGATCTTAGCGGCATGGAGCTTTGTGACCATACCGCCTGTCCCCAAATTACTGCCGCTTGCACCGGCAAGGGATAGAATTTCATCGTCCAAAGTATGGACTTCCCGAATCAGCTGAGCCTGGGGGTGGGTATGGGGGTCGGCAGTATAAAGACCGTCAATATCCGAAAGAAGAACCAGCTTGTCAGCAGATACGCTGCTGGCAACGATGGCAGCCAAAGTGTCATTGTCACCGATCCCCAGTTCTTCTGTAGCTACAGTGTCATTCTCGTTGATGATGGGCAGCGCATCCAGTTCCAGCAGACGGTTCAGGGTGTTGCGGAAATTGGTATGCCGGGTATCATTGGCAACATCGTCACCGGTAATCAGCAGCTGCGCTACGGTGTGATGGTATTCGCTGAACAGTTTGTCGTAAAAATACATCAGCTCGCACTGACCAACCGCCGCAGCGGCCTGTTTCGTGGGAATATCCTTCGGGCGTTGCTGCAGACCAAGCTTCCCGACACCCATGCCGATAGCGCCTGAGGATACCAAAATCACCTGATGACCGGCGTTTTTGATATCACTGAGAATCTTGCAAAGCTGTTCCACTCTTTGAATATTCAGCCGCCCGGTTGTATGAGCCAAAGTGCTTGTTCCGATTTTGATGACAATGCGCATAGATACTACTCCTTTTCGGATGCTTTCTCGTTATTATAGCAGAATATGTGGACATTTGCAATCCCTGCATGGACGAAAAGGTGTATTTTTCAAAAGGTGTAAAACAATCCGCCGGACAAAACGGCGGATTGTTTTGGTATATCAGTTAAAATTCACCGGCATCGTACATGACTGCAGACAGCGCGCACAGAGGTGCGGTTTCGCAGCGGAGGATCCTTTTTCCCAGTGTGCAGACCTTTAGTCCTGCGGTCTGTGCCTGTTCAACCTCAGAAACCTCTAAACCACCCTCCGGGCCGGTAAGAAGGCTGACTGAGTGATATTCTCCTTGGGATAAAGCCATTTTTAACGTTGTGGACTGCTCGTTTTCATAAAAAAGCAGGGCAAGATCCGCTTGTACCGCACGTTCCAGGGCGGCGCGGTAGCTGGGAACAGTTACGACCTGAGGAATTCGACCGCGACCGGATTGTTCAGCTGCGGATGCGGCAATTTTCTGCCATCGCTCCAGTTTCTTTTTTAAGCTTTTATCATCGGGTCTGGATACACAGCGGGAGGAAGGAAAGGCGACAATCTCATAGGCACCTAATTCCGTGGCTTTTTGGATCACATGCTCCAGCTTGTCACCTTTGGGAAAAGCCATATAAACGCTGACTTGAACCTGAGGTTCTGATTCAGAAGCCAGCCGCTTTTGCACTACAAGGGAAATTTGATCCGGGCTTACATCGCTGACAGTGCAAACGCACTCATTACCCTGACCGTCACAAACAAGAACATTTTCTCCGTTTCTTAATCGCAAAACTTTGGCGTGTTGGGCGTTTTCTCCGGTGAGTACCAAAAAGTCCGGCTGAAGTTCTTCCGGCTCTACAAAAAAACGTGTCACGATCATTCCTCCTTTTTTTACGTATAGTTTAACAGAGAAGAAGGAAACTTGCAAGAGATTCCAAAAAGATGTTGACAAAAAGCCGGGAAAAGGTTATAATACCTTAGCACTTGCGAGAGTGTTGGAATGGTAGACAAGCACGTTTGAGGTGCGTGTGGTTACGCCGTGTGGGTTCGAGTCCCATCTCTCGCACCAAAAAAGAGAGGGTACGCAAGTACCCTCTCTTTTTTGGTGCGAGAAAGGACTCGAAAGAGCGACCCGACCGAAGGGAGGGTAAGGAAGTGTCCGGGGGACACTTCCTTAGCTCGTGGGAGAGTCCCTCGGATTTGAGACGCATCCGGTATGGATGTGGATCAAATCCGAGTAAGTTTCGATAATAGAGAAGTAAAAAACGGGGAGAGGCCCTCTCTTTTTTGGTGCGAGAAAGAACACGTAAAAATTGCCCCAGTCCTCAACCGGTTTAAAAGTGACCATAAAGAATTGCCGTTGGATTCATTTTGTGCTATCATGGATCTATCTATAGTAACAGGAGTTTGCCGATGGAAGGTACAGAATTTGGCTACCAAGTGATATACAGCAGACGAAAGACCATTGTGATTCAAATCCGGAATGCTGAGGTGATCGTTCGCTGTCCCTATGGAGCAAAGGATTCTATTATAGAAGAATTTGTAAAGAGCAAAAGCTTATGGGTCCAGAAAAATCTGGAGGAGCAATACCGGGCGTCCCTTTTGCCAAAGTATACCGAAGCGCAGATCGCAGAATTAAAGGCTGCGGCAAAAATTGACCTGCGGCAGCGTGTGGAAAAGTACGCACCCATTGTCGGTGTCAGCTACAGCAAGATTTCGATTCGACACCAGAAAAGCCGATGGGGCAGCTGCAGCAGTAAAGGCAGCCTAAGCTTTAACTGCCTTTTGATGCTCGCGCCGGAAGCCGTGCGGGACTATGTGGTAGTCCATGAGCTGTGCCACCGAAGGCAGATGAATCATTCTGCGGTGTTTTGGGCTGAGGTTGCCCGGGTTTTGCCGGAGTATAAACAGAGCAGACAGTGGCTGAAAAACAGCGGGAAACAGATCATCAGATAAGAACAGCGGGACTCCGGTGAGTCCCGCTGATATGCTATTTCATTGCAGAAATGGCAGCTGTGAGGGCGATAACGATCTTTTCCAGAGAAAGGCTGGGAACACCTTCCTTAGCCTGCTTCGGGAGGTACGGAACATGAATGAAACCAACCTTTGTGTTCGTGCCGTGATACCGGTGCAGCAAGGTGTACAGCACATCGTTACAGACATAAGCACCGGCAGACAGGGAAAGAGAGGCAGAGATATTTTCCGCCTGAATGGCTTTGACCATGTCCCGAACAGGTGCTGTTGCAAAATAGGCAGCTGGCCCACCGGGGATGACAGGGATATTTTGCTGCAGTAATCCTGCATTGTCCGGTGCTGTGGCATCCCGGAGGTTGATTCCAATGGCCTCCGGCGTGACACCGCTGCGCCCACCTGCTTGTCCCACACAAAGAATCACATCTGCTTTACAGAAGGAAGCTCGTTCCGCGACAAGATCGGCGGCTTTTTCGTATTCCACAGGAATTTGAAGCTTTGTTAACCGATAAGAGCCAATTTCGTCAGGAAGTCTTTGTACGGCCTCCCAGGAGGGGTTAATAGTCTCACCACCAAAGGGTTCAAAGCCTGTAACCAATATTTTTTTACACATATGCATTTTCCCCTTTATATTTACGGGCAGTAAAGGTAAATTGGTGTATCTCCACAGTATTTTTTGAACAGCGCAGCAATTTGTTCAAATTCCGAACGACTGAACACAATATAACGTTCTGCATCCCATTCTTTTGCTGAATAACAGCCATCCGTGGCAATGGCAAAGACGATATCCCCAAAAGAGATGGAGATATCTTCCTCGTATGGGCAGCCACCAATACCAAAATCATAGAATTTGAAGCGGAAAATTTTCTTCATTTGCTCAGCTTCTTCGCTTGTGAGGGGGAAGTCTTTTCCATCATAGTGCAGTACCGCTTCTCCGGAAGAAATTCCGGTAGAGAAATTAGTGAAAATGAGGTATGTGGCAAATAAAGCAAGAATCAGCAGAATCAAAAGGGTCGTGACAATTAGGATAATTTTTGTTCTTCTACTCATTTTGGTTCCTCCTATTTGTGATATTTACTTCCGGCCTGAATGGCTTCCGCCCGGTAAAGCTGCTCCAATACCATAATTCGCGCTAAGTGATGAGGGAAGGTCATGGGTCCCATGGAAAGCTGAAAGTCTGCTTTTTGCTTCACAGCAGGGGAGATACCGAAGGAAGAGCCGATCAGAAAGCAGGCGCTGCTTTTGCCGGACAGCTTAATCTCCTTCAGCTTGGCGGCAAAGCCTTCGCTGGAAAGCTCCTTGCCCTCAGGAGTAAAGACGCAAAGCCATGTACCCTTGGGGATCTTGCTGAAAATTGCTTCAGCTTCTTTTTCAAGACCGGTGGTAATTTCTGACGGGGAAGGATTCTCAGGAAGTCTAAATTCCGGCAATTCAATCAAGTGAAAATTACAGTAGCCTTTCAGCCGCTTACAGTATTCTTCCGCGGCGCTGAGATAAAACTTCTCTTTCAGCTTGCCCATTGTGATCAGCGTAATATCAAACATAGAATCCCCTCCAAGATTATCTTAGCATAATTCGCATCTTTCGGCAATACTAAAGTCGAGAGGAGGGCTTACTGTGAAAAAGAATAATAAACAGATCGATATTATACCCCAGCTTCCCTTGATGGGCATTCCTTTGAGCATGGCAGATCCGGTAGCAACGGATCCTTTGGGCAGCTACACCGGCGTACCGGAAAATGCTTTGGAACAACCGATACAGGATGCAGACGATCTGTAAATCAAAATGTCCGGGCACGAAAAGTGTCCGGACATTGAGCTTTATGATTCTCCCTTGTATTTTTTGCGGGTTGCGATGCCGCCCCGGATATGCCGCTGTTGCTTGTTGATATCCAACACCTGCCGAACTTTTTCGTATAGGCTTCGATTGTATTGGGGCAGTCGCTGCTGCAGGTCTTTATGTACCGTGGATTTTGAGATGCCAAAGTGTCGGGCTGCGGCCCGTACTGTGGCGCCGGTTTCAATCATGTACACAGCCAATTCGCAGGCGCGTTCCTCGATGGTATCTGACATGATATCCCCTCCGATGCTGTGTGCTACCAAGAAACTCTATGCAAAATCCCATTGCAATATGCATTCTTGACAGGTCTTCATAAAGAGGATAAAATGGATACAAAGAGATGCTTGGGGGGAACAACGTGATTTATTTCCACAATGACTATGCAGAAGGTTGCCATGAAAGTATTTTGAAGCGTCTGAGTCAGACAAATCTGGAACAGACGCCTGGCTACGGCACAGATCCTTACTGCGCGGCTGCAGCTGGTCGGATTCGGGAGCTTTGCAGGGATGATTCCCTTTCTGTACATTTTCTGGTGGGAGGTACACAGACTAATATGACAGTGATTGCGGCAGCACTTCGGCCTCACCAAGGTGTTGTATGCGCTGGGACCGGTCATATTCATGTCCATGAGACAGGTGCCATCGAGGCTACCGGGCATAAGGTGCTGGCGCTGTCTTCCCAGGACGGCAAGATTACTGTTGAGCAGGTACGGAATTTGGTAGATGAGCACAGAGTCTCTGAAGCGATGGAGCATACTGTCCAGCCCAAAATGGTTTATATCTCCAATCCTACAGAACTGGGAACGATCTATTCACGCAAAGAGCTGGAAGCTCTGAGTGCGTACTGCCGCAGCAACGAATTGTATTTATTTCTGGACGGAGCCCGATTGGGATATGGTTTGGAAGCAGCCGATAATGACCTGACCCTTCCGGAGCTTGCCCGGCTTTGCGATGTGTTTTACATTGGTGGAACAAAACAGGGTGCGCTGTTTGGCGAAGCTGTTGTGTTTTCCAACTCTGTCCTTGCAGAGGATTTTCGCTACATGATCAAGCAGCGTGGCGGCATGTTGGCGAAGGGAAGGCTTCTGGGCTTGCAATTTGACACATTGCTGCGGGATAATTTGTATTTCCAACTGGCAAGACAGGCCAACCAAAAAGCAGATCAGATCCGCAAGGTTTTGTCTGAACTGGGGTATTCATTGTATGTTCCTGGCTCTACCAATCAAATTTTTGCGATTATCCCGGATCGGGTTTTGGATGAATTGGCAAAGAATTTTACGTTTTCTCTGGAATGTCGGATAGATGAAGAACACAGGGCGGTACGATTCTGTACCAGTTGGGCAACCAAGCAGGAGAATGTGGACGCTCTGTGTGATGCATTACGGGAAATTACAAAAAAGCAAAAAGATTCATAAATTATTATTGGCTTTTCGCTGATTTTCCGGTATAATAGAGGTAAAAGGAGGGAATGCAGTGGAATTGAACAAGAAAACCCTTCGCACACTGATTTTGGGTGCTGCGGGATGTATCGTGCTGTACTGGCTTCTTCATGAAACGGCGAAAATTACAACGTTCTTGCGCGGTGCCTGGGCAATACTTTCTCCGTTTTTTATTGGCGCGGCTATCGCATTCGTGCTAAATGTACCCATGCGCGCAGTGGAACGGCGTCTTTCCAAGATCCGGAAAGACGGTTTTCGCAGAGCCCTGGCAATTTTCATTACGTTAGTGATCATTCTTTTGGTACTGGCGGGCATCGTTTGCTTGCTGATTCCCCAGGTGGGCAAAACTGTGGAGACCCTGGTAGAGAAACTACCGGTATTTTTTAACAATAGTGTTGAAAGTATCAAAGCTTTTCTGGATAAGCATCCGGAGCTTTCAGAAATGATACAGGAAAATATAGATTTGTCCAGCATTGACAGAGAAAGCCTGATTCAAAAGGCAGTTGATTTGATCAGTGACAGTCTGTACATTGTTGTAGATAGAGGTTTCTCTGCTGTAGTAGGCATTGGCAACGGTGTTTTTGACGCGGTTATCAGTTTTGTATTTGCGCTGTATTGCCTGGCACGGAAAGAAATCCTGGCGCGGCAGTTTCGCCGTCTGCTTTATTCGCTGGTTCCGGAAAAAGCTGGTGACGAGGTTGTACGAGTCTTACGCATGACAAATAAGACCTTTTCAAATTTTATTTCCGGACAGTGTCTGGATGCGTTTATTTTAGGCTTGATGTTTGCGGTGTGTATGCCGATTTTCAGAATGCCGTATACACCGTTGGTCAGTGTTGTGATTGCAATTACAGCACTGGTTCCCATTGTTGGTGCCTTTGCCGGTTGCGTTATCGGCGCATTCTTTATCATGGTCGATAACCCCTTGATGGCTGTTTGGTTTGTAGTCATGTTCCTGATCCTGCAGCAGATTGAAGGGAATTTGATCTATCCAAAGGTCGTAGGCACTTCTGTTGGCTTACCGGGAATGTGGGTGTTACTAGCCCTTTCTGTTGGTGGCGGACTTATGGGTGTCGGCGGCATGCTGCTGATGATTCCGCTTACATCGGTTCTGTATGCGTTAACTCGCGAATTTGCCGACAAAAGACTGAAAAAGCGGAATATTGATCCGGACAAGCTGATGGATCACCCCCCGGAGCTAAAGTCCGGCTTTCGGGAAAACCGGGAAAAGCGGAAGAAGAAATTTGAACTGCAAAAGCTGTTAAAAAAGCAAAAGCAGAACCAAGAAGACGAATAACGCACCGTGATACTTTCAAAGAAAAAAGAGCTGTAAATTAACGCGCATAAATATCTAATATTGACTCTTGACACAAGCCCCCGCCCTACAGAATGTCCGGAAAGACATAGTAGGGCGGGGGTTTACTCCTGCCGTAACCTTTTATGTTTGAATACCTAAGATTAAATATACGTTAATTTATAACCCCTTTACTGTATAAAGAAGCCAGCGCATTAGACGCATAGGCTATGCCCGCATATGAAGGCCCCCCGGTTCAAAAACCGGGGGGCTTTTTTGTGGGGTATTAAGGATTAATCCTTGTACATTTCGACCAGCTTCTTCAGATGCTCCCAACGCTCCTTGGCAGCCTCTTCGTTCTTCACGAACAGCTCCTTGGCACGCTCGGGGAACTCGCGGGTCAGACGGCTGTAACGGGCCTCGTTCATCAGGAACTCCTGATAGCCTTCCTTGGGATCCTTGCTGTCCAGCTGGAACTTGCCGGTCTCCTTAGAAGGATCGAAGCGGAACAGATTCCAGTAACCGCAGTCAACAGCCTTCTTCATCTCAGCCTGGCAGTTCATCATGCCACCCTTGATGGAGTGCATCTCACAGGGAGCGTAGCCGATGATCAGGGAAGGACCGTTGTAAGCTTCTGCTTCGCAGATAGCCTTGATGGTCTGAGCCTGGTTAGCGCCCATAGCGATCTGAGCAACGTAAACATAGCCGTAGCTCATAGCGATCTCAGCAAGGCTCTTCTTCTTGGTTTCCTTACCGGAAGCTGCGAACTGAGCAACCTGACCGATGTTGGAAGCCTTGGAGGCCTGTCCGCCGGTGTTGGAGTAAACTTCGGTATCGAATACGAAGATGTTTACGTCCTTATTGGAAGCCAGAACATGGTCAACACCGCCGAAGCCGATGTCGTATGCCCAACCGTCGCCACCGAAGATCCAAACGGACTTCTTAGACAGGTATTCCTTCTTGTCCAGGATCTCCTTAACGGTATCGCAGCAAACCTTAGCTTCCAGAGCAGCAATCAGCTCCTTGGTAGCGGCCTTGTTGGCTTCGCCATCGTTGAAGGTCTCCAGCCACTTAGCGCAAGCAGCCTTGCGATCCTCGCAGCAGGTGTCTTCCATAACCTTGCGAACCTTGTTAGCCAGGGATTCACGGATCACTGCCTGAGCGGTGTACATACCCAGACCGTGCTCAGCATTGTCCTCGAACAGAGAGTTGGACCAAGCGGGGCCGTGACCGTTCTCGTTGACGCAGTAGGGAGAGGTAGCAGCGGGGCCGCCCCAGATGGAGGAACAGCCGGTGGCGTTGGAGATGTACATCCGATCGCCGAACAGCTGAGTTACCAGGCGGGCATAGCTGGTTTCTGCACAACCTGCGCAGGAGCCGGAGAACTCAAGCAGAGGCTTGCGGAACTGGCTGCCCTTGACGGTGTTGTCCTGCATTTCCTTCTTCTCGGAAACCTTGGAAACCATGTAGTTGAAGACTTCCTGCTCCTGGAGCTCCTGCTCCTGAGGAACCATGGTGATGGCCTTGGTGGGGCAGACGCCGACACAGACGCCGCAGCCCATGCAGTCCAGAGGAGAAAC
>JAFQIL010000025.1 GCA_017397565.1 Oscillospiraceae bacterium
ATACAGGTCAGACTTTGCCATCAGGGAGTCTTGGTCAGCAGGTAGCCCCGTTTCTGCTCCTCGTCTTCTACCCAGCGCTGCAGGGTCTGAATGACTCTTGCGCCCTTGGGCAGAAGAATGGGCAGACCCTGACCGATCTCTTCTACGGTGGTGAAGAACTCCAGCTCCCGACCCAGCTTGTTGTGGTCACGCTTCAGAGCCTCTTCCTGGGCGGTCAGATACGCGTCCAGCTCGTCCTTGGAGGGGAAGCCGATGCCGTAAATTCTCTGGAGCATCTTGCGGTTAGAGTCGCCCCGCCAGTAAGCACCGCAGGACTTGGTCAGCTTAAAGCCGTTGTGACGCAGGCGGCCGGTGTGATCCAGATGAGGACCGGCGCACAGGTCAGTAAAGTCGCCCTGGGTGTAGAAGCTGATGACAGCATCCTCGGGAAGATCCTCGATCAGCTCCTTTTTATAAGGCTCGTTGTGTGCCTCTGCCCAGGCAATGGCCTCGGCACGGGGCAGCTCGCTGCGCTCAAGCTTAATGCGCTCCTTGACGATCTTCTTCATCTCGGCTTCAATCTGAGCAAGATGCTCAGGGGTGAAGGAGAAGGGAGCGTCAAAGTCATAGTACCAGCCCTCGTCGATGGCAGGGCCGATGGCAAGCTGCACTTCCGGCCACAGCCGCTTGACGGCCTGCGCCATCACATGGGAGCTGGTGTGCCAGAAGGTCTTGCGGTATTCAGGATTTTCAAAGGTGTACAGATTTTCTTCGGACATGATAATTCCTCCTTTTTGATGCGGGAGAAAGGTATAAAAAATACCCACCCCCTGAAAGCTCAGGGGTGGGATACAAAGTATTCCACGGTTCCACCCTGGTTGCAGCTTGTGCTGCCACTCATTGACGCGTTAACGGGCGCACCCGGCGGGGTATTTCCACCCCGCGGCTCCAAAGCGGTATCCTTTCCCGCAAGTTTACAAAGCCTCGCACCAACCGGCTTTTCTCTGGGTAAATCACAGGAAGGCGTGTCTTTTTCACAGCCTCTTACTGGAGTGAATTTATCATATCAGCGCAAAAAAGTCAATCCCTGTGGAGGAAGTTTCTGCAAAATCATGGCAAAATCGGTTTGCATAATTCTGCAACCGGAAGCCATAACGTTGGTTGCGTTTTTATGTCGAATTATGTTAACAAAATGTAATTTTTCACAACATATTGTGTTCAAAATCGTCGAAATCTCGTATATTTTGGATGAAAGTTTACATAATTATTTTTACATAATTTCTCAAAAAGTTGTCGTTTTATGGGTTTTTGAAGAAAAAGCTTGACTTTTGACACAAAAATGTTATAATGCATACACCACAACCAGCATAAATTCATTCTGTAACCAATTTGACACCAGTGGCAAATATAGGGGCGATTCCCCGGTTGCCGCAGAAAGGAGGAGCTTTCCGTGTTTACATCGAAACCTGTTTTCAGCAAGTTTTGGAGACTGTTCAGCCGGATTATTTTGGTTGTTGTGCCTGTATCCGTGGCTGTTTTGCTGTTGTCTCTGACGGTATTTGCAAAGAACACCTACTACATCAACGATGGCGATCGTGTACTGGTACATATGACCTATGCTACAGATCCGGCAGAGATCCTCAATGAGGCAGGTGTGGAACTGGACAGTGGCGACACATATACAACCCAAACAGTACCCGGTGCCTCTGAGATCACCGTTCAGCGCAGACAGTCTATTACGGTGGTTCGCGACGGTGTTTCCACCCAGGTTTTTTCCTATGGCGAAACACTGGATGCTCTGCTGAAACGACTGGACCTGGAGCTTACTTCTCAGGAAGTGATTTCTTTCCCTCTGGGAACACAGACCTATCACGGTATGACTGTGACCATCGGTAAGGGTGAAACTGTTCAGGAAAACTACATAGTACAGATGCCTTTTGAGACCGTCTATTGTCAGGATCCTACCTTGCCGGAGGGGGAAGAGGTTGTCCTGGTAGCCGGTGTGAATGGCCTGAAGGCCTGCACGGACCTTGTCAGCTATGTGGACGGTCAGGAGGTCAGCCGCACGGTAATGACCGAAACCGTTACCCATCAGCCGGTAAACGCGCTTATCGCAGTGGGAACTGCTGTAGAGCAGCCCGGCTTGAGCGGCATGCTTACCACCCATACAGGCGAGGTCGTTCGGTATCTGCGCGCCTATACCTTCAAGGCGACGGCCTACTCCAAGCATGATCCCGGCTGTGATGAGTACACAGCAACCGGCACTAAGGTTCGTTACGGTGTTGTGGCAGTTGATCCCAAGGTGATCCCCCTGGGCTCTCAGCTTTATATCGTGACCAATGACGGTGTCTATATCTACGGCTTTGCCGTGGCGGAGGATACCGGCGGAGCCATCAAGGAGAACCGCATCGACCTGTATTTTGATACAGTGGAAGAGTGCCTGCGGTTCGGTCGTCGGGAATGTACCGTTTATCTGCTGAGCGAAGGTTAATAAGCATTGCAAAACCGCCTTTCTTTTGGTATACTAGCCAAGAGAAAGGCGGTTTTTCTTATGATCGATGTATGTGATATTCAGGTGATGAAGCCTTTGCTTTCCCAGCATGGCTTTCACTTTTCCAAGGCAAAGGGACAAAACTTTCTGATTTCCCGGTGGGTCCCGGAGCAGATCGCGGCGTATTCCGGGGTGGATCAGAATACCGGTGTGCTGGAGATCGGCCCGGGAGTCGGTCCGCTGACCCAACAGCTGGCTCTGCGGGCTGGAAAGGTCTGCGCCGTGGAGCTGGACCGGCGGTTAGAGCCGATCCTGAAGCTGACGGTAGGAGAGTTTCCTAATTTACAGATCATTTGGGATGATGTACTGAAGCAGGATATCCCTGCTTTGGTCAAAGAGAAGTTTCCGGGTCTGCGCCCTGCCGCCTGCGCCAACCTTCCTTATTATATTACTTCTCCGATTCTTAGTGCACTGCTGGAAGCGGAGTGCTTCGATACTGTTACTGTTATGGTGCAAAAAGAGGTGGCCCAGCGGATCGCTGCCAAGCCCGGCAGCGCCGACTATAGCGCCTTTACGGTGTTTTGCCAGTATTATGCCCAGCCGGAGCTGCTGTTTGATGTGCCGGCCCATTGCTTCCTGCCCCAGCCGAAGGTCACCTCCGCGGTGGTTTCTTTGCATGTGCGCAAGGAAAAGCCCTGGGAGATCGCCGACAGGGATATCTTTTTCCGTACCGTCCGGGCAAGCTTTGCCATGCGGCGGAAGAAGCTTGCCAACGGGCTTGCTTCCGGTTTCCCGGAGCTGGGGAAAGAGGGAGCGGCAGAGGTCATTCGTCTGGCGGGGTTTGATGAGAATGTCCGGGGCGAGACCCTTGGTATCCCGGAATTTGCTGCCATCGCCAATGAGATCGTAAAGAGAAGAAAATAACCTGATAAATTGCCATTTATCGACGGGTTGGTTAGGGCTTGGCGGCGCAGCCGCCCTTGGCCCCCTCTGACGAGGGGGCTGGCAAAAACCGGTTCCTCAGAACCGGTTTTTGACTGGGGGAGAGAAAGTATTGCCGCAAATCGTGTTTTTTCGTATTTCTCTCCCTCAGTCAAATTGCCTAATTTCGGCAATTTGACAGCTCCCTCGTCAGAGGGAGCCTTTTTAGTATTCTAACCAAATCCCCGATAAACGGGAATTGGCAGAAAAAACGACCCGAGAGCGTGCAGACTCTTTCGGGTCGTTTTGCTTATAACCGCACCAAAACCGGCAGGCGGATATCCATGGTAGATTCCGTAACGGCGCAGTCCATGGCAAGGATATTGACGCCGTTTTCCCCGGCGTGGCGCAAGGCCGCTCCGAAAGCAGGGTCGGTCTCATCGTGTGGGCGGAGATATTTCACATCCGCCATTTGGATCACGAACAGGACATATGCCCCAAAGCCCTTCTTTGCCGCCTCTGTCAGCTCCCGCAGGTGCTTGGCGCCCCGCGCTGTGGGGGCATCGGGGAAGGCGCAGACCCCGTCATCTTCCAGTGTTACGCCTTTGACTTCCAGAAAACAAAGCCTTCCGTCTTTGCGAAAGGAAAAATCGAACCGGGATTCCCCGTAGGTGGTTTCCGGGCGCAGGTCTTCAATTTCGCCCAAACCGCCGGCAAGCAGCCATTCTTTGGCGGTGGCATTGGGGGCTTGGGAGTCCATATTGATGAGCCGGTGGCCTTTTTGGACGGTGATCAGGTCAAATTTTGTCTTGCGGTTGGGGTTGCCGCTTTGTTGGCACCAAACCTTGGCACCGGGGGGCAAAAGCTCCCGGCAGCGACCGGTGTTCTTTACATGGCAGATTTCTAATTGTCCATCAATTTCGATGTGAGCGATGAACCGATTGGGACGGGACAGAAAAGTCCCGGGGATCATATTCTCGTAGCGCATGACGATGCCACCTTTCTGACATTACAATATCAGATTTTTAGAAAAGTGCAAGTACCGGAATTAAAGGGTTGACATTTTCCTATTTTGTGGTATAATTTTTCCTGTTCCTAAATGGAGGCATAGCTCAGCTGGTTAGAGCGCATGCTTCACACGCATGAGGTCACAGGTTCGAGTCCTGTTGTCTCCACCAAGCAAAAAGCCCCATCCATACGGATGGGGCTTTTTGCTTGGTGGAAATAAGACACAGGACGAGAACAATTCAAATGGCAGTGTCCGGTGGACACTGCCTGCCACCAGTTCAAAAACTGGTGGCTACATTTTTTTTCGCCCATTCCCGGGCGAAAATGCAAATCGAGTCCTGTTGTCTCCACCAGAAAAAAGACACCACCCATCGGGCGGTGTCTTTTTGGGCTTTTTCGGGCGAAATACAAATAGAGGTCTGTTGTTTCTCTTGGAAAAACAATTAAAAATCGTGCCTGTTGCCACCGTTGCTTCCTAAATCTTCCAAAACGCATATAATTTCTTCGATTTTCAGAAAACATTCTTTGTCTGAGAGACTGTCGTCTTTGATGATGGTCTTGATTTTTTGTAATGCTTCATAGCATTTGTCATTGACAATGTCAGTAATAGCTGGCGCATTACATTGAAAATTGATCTGAATTTGCCCTGTTGTGAGCATATGGGTTAGTATTTCTTTATATAGTTCCATTCCTGCCTCCCTAAATATCGATAGGGGGATTATATCCCCTTAATTATGGGGATTATAACCCCCATAATGGTTAATGTCAAGACAGGAGGGATGGATCGTGATTAAATTTGATAGGTTATGGTTAACCATGGAGAAAAAAGGGGTGTCCACCTATTGGCTTCGTGAAAAGTGTGGAATTGATAGAAAGACGATTCGTCGGCTTCGGGCAAATGAAAACATGGAAACAAAGACGCTTAATAAGCTTTGTTCCGTGTTGGCTTGCTCTTTGAATGATATTGCTGAATTTATTCCGGACAATACCGATACAGAATGATATCTGCCACCAGTGCAAACACTGGTGGCTTTTATCATTTTTGCCAACTCCCGGATAAAAATGTTAATCGAGCGGGACGGGGGACCCGTCCCCTACGGTAAGGACGGTGGGAAGGATTTTTTGTTGCAGTATGAAAGCCGGGGTACGAACAATCAAATGTACCGATCATCTCTTGGTTACTTGATGGGAACAGCAATCTGGGTGATGTAATCTTCACTGTGTGTGCCCCGGTTGGGAGGACCTTCCAAAAAAACAGAGCGGAACGGACCGGTGGTTTCAATGTGATGTTCCTGTATATATGCCATCAGTGCTTGAATTGCGGCTGCGATTTCCTCGTAAGGACCCCGGTGATAAATACATAAAGCCGGCACTTCGGGGAAATCTCTGCGTTCCGGTCCATTGTAGCTGCGCTCTACCGGTATACAGCACATAAGCCCCAGCTTTGCTGTGGGATGAGGGAGCCGTAAGGTAAACATACGACCGGTCGTAGACATTTTTCCGGTTTGTGCCGCGGCGATATAGGTATCCCGCAATTTTTTTGCAGCTTCATCGATGCTTTCGCACGCATATTCCCGGCAGAAGCAAACCTGTTGGGGCAGGGTCGTTTTGTGGATGGTCATGTCTCCGCGCTTGGCTGAGCGCATCTCAAGCATTTGTATATTCCGGTCCAAAGAGGTACGAAGCTCCATAAGCCGCTGTAAGCAAGCGTCTATGTTCTCTGTGTTGTAGTAGTATTCCTTTATTTCCTTCAGAGACAAGCCAAGCTGCTGAAGAGATCGAATGGAACGGATTTGCGTCATATTGTCTGCGGAGTAATAGCGATAGCCGCTTTCAGCATCTTTGATGGCGGGGGTTAGGAGACCCGCATCCTCATAGACCAGCAGGGTCTTGCGGGTGATGCCCAGAATTTTTGTGACTTTTCCCATTTGAAAAAGCGTATCGCCGTATTTCTTCATAGCAGTTCTCCTTTGCGAATATCCCGTAATAGGCTTGACTTGTACCTTGGGGTGCAAGTTATAATTACAGTGTATCATAATGAAGGTACTTTTGCAAGCGTATAGAGCCATTCTCTTTTGCGGAGGAATCCATTATGATGCGAACAATACAAGACAGGGATTGTCTGAGAATAAGGAGAAAGAATACTTATGAAAAAATTATTGGCATTATTGCTGGCAATCGTGATGGTGCTGTCTCTGGCTGCCTGCGGCGGCGACGAGGACAAGGATCAAGGCGGCAACAACAACGCTTCCAATCAGGGTGGTCAGAATAACCAGGATGGCGAGAACAACCAGGGTGGCGAGAACAACCAGGGCGGTGAGAATAACCAGGCTCAGGATACCTACCTGGCTGCTATCGAGCGCTTGGTCAAGTGCAGCTTGCTGGGCGACTTGGAAGGCCTGGAGAAGCTGGCTCCCGAGGATTTCTGGAAGTTTTACGAGCAGAGCGGTATGCCCCGCAAGTCCATGATCGACGAGGCTGCCTATTCCTGCGGTGTGGCCTTCGACGCTGTCAAAGGACAGTATGGCGCAAATGTCACCTACACTATCAACATCACCGGCAAGGAAGATTTTGACGCAGCCATGATGGCAACCATCGCCGCTTGCCTGAAGGAGCAGAAGGGTATTTCTGAGGATAAGTTCACCGCAGGCTGCCAGGTCACTGCAGACGTTTCCCTCAAGGGCAATGCAGAAGGCAGCCAGACCATCGAAACCGCTGCTCTGCAGATCGACGGTCAGTGGTACTGCGCCAGCGTCATGATTTGGGACGAAGGTGCTTATGTTGCCTTCGAAATCGAAATGATGGTCGGCGGCTGATTTTCCACACAACCAAAACTTGCAAGCTTTTGATAGACTGATGGGCAACATTCTCTACGGAATGTTGCCCATGTTTTTCGATTATAGCATACAAAAAGAGAAGAGGAAAGGGTGGGCTTTGAAAAATGTGATTAACGCACATCGCCTATTGACGCAGAAAAGAAATGTTGTTATACTAAAAAATCATAGAAAAATACAAAGGAGTGTTGTTATGGCAAAGAGCATTCAGGATATCCTGGCCCTTATTGAGGAAAAGGGCATCAAGATGATCGATTTTAAGATGGTGGATATCAACGGACAATACCGCCATGTTACTATTCCCGCAGAGAACTTTTCGGAAGATACCATGAAAAGCGGCATCGGCTTTGATGCCTCCAACTACGGCTATGCCGTGGTGGAAAAGAGCGACATGGTCTTCATTCCCGATCCCGATACGGCGGTGGTGGATCCTTTCTGCCAGATTCCCACTCTGTCCATGACCGGCAACGCCATGATCATTGACACTCCCAACAATCGCCCTCTGCCCCAGTATCCCCGGAACATTATCCGGGCGGCGGTGCAGCACATGAAAGACTGCGGCATTGCCGACACCATGAAGATATTGCCGGAATTTGAGTTTTACCTCTTTGACGAGGTGTACTGGGAGGTTCAGGCCAACAGCATCGGCGCTTCTGTGGATGCTGTCCAGTCCTACTGGAACAGCGGCAGCGAGGGCAAGGGCGTCATCGTGCCCAAGCAGAAGAACTACCACATTGCCAAGCCCTTTGACGTTTCCTATGAGTGCCGCAGCGAAATGTGTATGCACATGAAGGACGCAGGCATTGAGATCAACTATCACCACCCTGAGGTGGCGGCTTCCGGTCAGTTTGAGATCGAGCCCCAGCTGGGTGAGGTGGTGCATATGGCTGACGCCACCATGATGATCAAGTACATCATCCACAACACCGCCCTGAAATACGGCAAGAGCGCCACCTTTATGCCCAAGCCCATCTACGGCGAGGCCGGCAGCGGTATGCACGTGCATATGCTTTTGATGAAGGACGGTCAGCCTGTATTCTCTGATGACAACGGCTATGCCCACTTAAGTCAGGAAGCCCATTGGTTCATGGGCGGCCTATTAAAGCACATCGCTTCCCTGTGCGCCCTGACCAATCCCAGCACCAACTCCTTCAAGCGGCTGGTTCCCGGCTTTGAAGCCCCGGTGACTGTTGGCTACGCCACTTCCAACCGCAGCGCGGTCATCCGGATTCCCGCTTATGCCAAGAGTCCTGATAAGCGCCGCTTTGAGCTGCGTAACCCCGATGCCACCTGCAATCCCTATTTCTGCTATGCCGCAATTTTGATGGCAGGTCTGGACGGCATCAAGAACAAGATCGATCCCCATGCCAACGGCTGGGGCCCCTACGATATGAACCTGTATCACCTCAGCGATGAGGAAAAGGCAAAGCTTCACCATCTGCCTACCTCTTTGAATGAGGCCTTGGATGCGCTGGAGGCGGATCAGGACTATCTGACCGTTGGCGGTGTGTTCCCCAAGGAGCTGCTGGAAAACTTCATCAAAACCAAGCGTACCGAGTGCGCTGAGATGGCAAAGATCCCCCATCCGGCAGAATTTGATCGGTACTACAATCTGTAAAATAACACACCGGAGGAGCAACTTGCTCCTCCGGTTGCTTTATGTGGGTACATGATAAATTGCCATTTATCGAGCAGTTGCAAATTATGCGTGCGTAGGGCGGACTCATGAGTCCGCCGACCAGATTGCATCATTTCAAGCAGTTTCGTCCATTTTTTCATAGTCTTTTTCGAAATACAAAACTTTTCAAAATCCGGGAAGTGATCGGCGGGGTCATGACCCCGCCCTACGAAGCTGTACGAGACTGCCCGATAAACGGAATTTGAAAATCTGCTGTCTGACCCGGAGGAAGACAGCAGATTATTTATATTTGCTCCAGCTGCTGCAGGAAGTAGCAGGCGGCCAAAAGGTCTGCGCTGCCCCCCGGGGAGAGGTTCTTTTGGATAAAGGCTTCATCCAACCGGGACAGGGTTTCCAAGGTGGGATAGGGTTCTTTTTGCAGCAGGCTTTGCAGCTGCACTTGGATTTTTTGCTGCAGTTCCCGACCGCCCCGGGCGATGAGATTGGTGTCTTCCGACCGGGCGATGATGGCAAGGAGCGCGGCGCAGCCGCTGTCGTTAAGCCCCAAGCCCCGGGCAAGCCCTTGCTTCAGCATCGGAAGACCGGTATTTCGCACGGTGGGGAAGCCCTGCTCCGCTTCGCCCCGGATGCCGGTGATGCCGTGGCGCAGATATAGCTGCTGCCCTATGGTGGTGGGGGCAGAAACACCGGCAAGCTCCTGCTTGGTAATGCCCGCTACCATGGCGGCGGCTTCGGCGCAGAGCGTTTCCGGGTCATAAGTGCCCAAGCGCCCGGCACTGCCGCAGAGAAGTCCCAAGGTGAAGATGGCGCCTTTGTGGGTGTTGACACCGCCTGTGGCGGCAAACATAGCCTTTTCTGCCCGGATGCCGGCGGTTCTCAGCTTTTGGAAAGCTTCTTTTGCCGGAAGGTGGGCGGTATCTATCCCAATCTGCGCGCATCCCCGGAAATAATCACCCAAGGCGGCGATACTCCGAAAGAAGGTGAAGATATCCATATCCCGGTGACTGCCGGCATTGTTTCTGTCCACAAGGCCGGGTTTCGGAGTACAGCAGACCTCCAGCATCAGCGCCTTTTGGGCAAGAAGACCGACATATTCCGCTTCCCGGATCTGCAGAAGCAGGGCGGCGGTGGCCTCCTGCAGCGTATCAACACTATGGGCCCGGCTGCGGCTGCAGACCGTGGCAGTTTCTCCGCAGATCAAACAGCGACGGGGGATAGGCCTTTCCAGCTTTTCCCCGGTGGGGGTCAGTACATCCAGATCAAACAGGCGGCCAAGGGGCATTTCTTCCTCCAAAGCGACGGTGAGAGCTTTGATGCTTTCTGCCGGGGCATCGATCACATAGTAGCCCTCGCAGCCGGTGGGTAAAAACTGTTCGTCGATATAGAAAGGTACAAAGCCGGCTCTTGCCAGTCGGGAAAGGAGCAGTCCGCTGCCGAAGGAAAAGCCTTTGGCAATTGCCGAGTTGAGCTTGGTTGGCCCGGCGATATTCATGGTAAACGAGATCAGCGGCTTGTGATACCGGGAAAGCAGCTGCTTTTGTTTGGACGCCCGGGCTTCCCGGGCGTCCAAAATTTGCAATAAAGTAACTTCTGCCATATCAATGCCAGCCGGGCTGCTGCCGGTAGATATCCAAAGATTTTAAGAGAGCTTCCGATTTTTCGCCTACACAGCCAACCAGCAGATACCGATTCTTGAACCGGTCATAGATAAAGTGATCCAAAAGCTTGAAGCCCTGGATCTGTCCGGTGCGTTTTACATGGATCCGGGGTCCGCTGCACATTTGCAGTTTATCACCGATGGTGATGTGATTTTCGTCCACGTAGGTAATGGGCACATCCTGGGCGATGATGTCCAGAACCTTCTGCTCCAGCTCCTTGATGTCAAAGCTGGGTTTGGTATCCGGGAAGTACAG
Source organism: Oscillospiraceae bacterium (assembly GCA_017397565.1). Lineage (GTDB taxonomy): Bacteria > Bacillota > Clostridia > Oscillospirales > Oscillospiraceae > Faecousia. The sequence continues at coordinate 10,786 of JAFQIL010000025.1, forward strand.
GGCAAAGCCGTGCTTCACATCGTCATGACCGCAGCGATTCATATCGAATTCGTCGATGAACATTTCGCAGATATCCTCGGCAGAATGGGCCATCAGCCGGTAGGGGAGGGATTTGTAGACTACGTTTTTCAGCTCCTCCGGCTCCGGACCGAAGACATTGGGGCGGGCGATGAGCACCTGCTCGCCAACACCGATGAGCAGGTTGGCATTGGCTCCCAGCAGGGGATAAACCAAATCAAAGTGCTCCACGATGACCCGGCGGCCTTTGTTCAGTGCTTCAATGATGGCTTCTGCCAGAACACTCATTTGGGTAAAGCCGTTTTCAAACCGGATATCTACATGGTAGGTGTGGGGAGAGAAGAAGGAAAAACCGTTGTCCTGTTCCAAAAGGGGCAGGGGGCGGATATACACGCCGTTGTCATCGTTGGTCAGCTCCAGACCGGGGAACATACCCCGGATCAGGGCGCTTTTACCGGAACCGGCTTCGCCGATGATGCCGATGAGCTTATCAAAGGGGGACAGGTACATCTGCGCCAGCTGCATACCCAGGGCGTACATCCGGTGATGTCCCCGGGGAGCATAGTAGCTGCTGAGAATGTGGGTAGGGCGTCTTTCTGTCATAATGCATCCTCCTGATTCAACAAGTTTTTATCACAAAGGTATCGGTAGGTGGTTTCCGGCACAAGCTCCCGGATATCTTCCCCGGCATCCAGTCTTGCCCGGACAGCGCTGGCACTGATGGGGACATCCCCTTTTTCCAGCCGGGGCAGCTCTACCACTTGGATTCCCCGCCGGGGCAGCTGGGCCAGCAGCTCCCGGTTATACAGAGCGGTCATGGGAGAAAGCTGCTCAGTACCGATAAAACGGTGGGTGATGCCAAAATGGGGGACATACCGCTTGGAGAAGATCTCAATGTCCAGCTGGCAGTGGACTTGGGAGGCAAGATCCCGGTCTTTTAAGAAATAGGTGGGGAAGGTGGCAGAGGAAATGAGATAGGGGCCGCTGGGAGAAACGGTGACATTTTTTAAGTGGGCTGTTCCCAGCTTCACCATTTCCAGCCGGTCAGCGGCAGAAAAGCGGCTCTTGTCCTCGGAAAGAACGAAAATGTATACGTGGTCGCACTGAGAAGCGGCTTGCTCTATGAGATATTGGTGTCCCAGCGTAAAAGGGTTGCAGTTCATCACCAGCGCGCCGATTCTGCCTTCCTTACAGGGGACAGCCAAAGCTTGCAGAAAGCTGTCAATGCCGCCCTGCTTGTCTTCCATCAGCAGCACCCGGTCGGTTTGGGCGACGGGGTAGAAAAACAGGGAAGAAAAGGCGGTACGGTTTTGGGGCTTGGTGTAAAGAAACAGATGCCGGTGACCGTCCCGGAAGGCATCCTGCCGCAAAGCGGTCAACACCGTGGCGGTCAGACCCTCGCCCTGACGGTTATCATCCACGGCAATGCATTTAAGAAGCCCATCCTGCCGGGAGCCGGTGGCGATCAGCTCGTCACCGTCCCATACAAGGGCGGTGTGGGTGACACCTTCGTCCGCTTCCAGCCCGGCACGGCTTAAGAAATCTATCCACTTTGCGCGTTTTGCGCCACGAAGGCCGCTTACGATTTCAATATCCATGGGTCGTTCCTTTCGGTAAATTGCCATTTTTCGCGCTGACGCGCAATTAGGAATGAGGAATGAGGAATTAGGAATTTGGGGATAAATCGATAAAAATCCTTCTGTTTTAGCCGTTTCATTCCTAATTCCTAATTTCTAATTCCTAATTCACAGAACGATAAACGGAAATTTGACTGTTTTTCTTTATTATACAGCATCCGGAAGGATATGCCAAGAAAAATTGAAAAAGAATTGCATTTTTTCCCAATGTGTTATACAATAGGGACGAATTGTTATAGATGATTGTAACCAAAATGTTATAATCGGGAAAGGAGATCAGATTACTTTGGAAATTACAAAGTGCGCAGCCGCCGGAACTATGGAATCCAGCGACGTCTATGTGGAGATCGAACCCCGGGAAACGGGGCTGGAGGTGGAGCTTCAGTCGGTGGTACAGGCTCAGTTTGGTCAGGCCATTGAGGAAACCGTCCGCCAGGTGCTGAAGGATTGCGGCGTGGAAAACGCCAAGGTCCGTGTGGTGGACCGGGGCGCGCTGGAATGCGTCATCCGCGCCCGGGTGGAGACTGCCGCTATGCGGGGAAAGGGGGAGGCATAATGCGAAGATCTATGCTCTTTTTGCCGGGCAATAACCCCAATATGCTCATCAACGGCAACTGCTTAGGCAGTGACGCGGTGATTTTTGACTTGGAGGACGCCGTTTCTCCCGCGGAAAAGGATGCCGCCCGGATCCTGGTTCGCAATACCATGCGGTATATGGATTTTCGCGGCTGTGAGATCATTGTCCGCATTAACTCCATTGATACCCCCTACTGGAAGCGGGACTTGGATGCCATTTTGCCCCAGCAGCCGGGTCTGATCCTGCTGCCCAAGACCGGCACTGCCAAGGATGTGCAGGAAGCGGACGCGTATATTACGGAGCTGGAGCAGAAGCTGGGCTTCGCGCCCAATACCGTTGGCTTGATGCCGCTAATCGAAACGGCTTTGGGTGTGGAGAACGCCTTTGCCATCGCCACCGCGGCAGATCGGGTGCAGGCACTGTTTTTGGGCGCGGAGGATCTGACGGCAGACCTTCGCTGCAAGCGCACCAAGGAGGGGCGGGAGATCGAGTATGCCCGTACCCGTCTGGTAATGGCGGCAAGAGCTGCCGGTGTGGAGGTTTATGACACACCCTTTACCGATGTCAACGATGATGAGGGTATCTACAAGGATGCCTCCTATGCCAAGGCTTTGGGCTTCTCCGGCAAGGCTTCCATTTCTCCCCGTCATGTGGGCGTGATCAACGAGGTGTTCAGCCCCAGTCAGGCAGATATTGACTATTCTTACGAGGTTATGGATGCCATCGCTATGGCAAAGGCTCAGGGCAAGGGTGCCATCGCCCTGCGGGGCAAGATGATCGATGCCCCCATCGTTGCCCGGGCAGAGCAGACCATTGCCATGGCTGAGGCTTTGGGACTGGGAAGGAGTGAGCAGTAATGGATACAAAACTGGTAAAATCCATCCGGGAGGCGGTGCAGCTTTCCGGCTTGAAGAGCGGCATGACCGTCTCTTTCCACCACCATCTGCGCAACGGTGACTTTGTGCTGAACATGGTCATGGAAGAGATCGCCGCGCTGGGCTTAAAGGACATTTTTGTCAACGCAAGCTCTTTGTTTGATGTCCATACCCCTATGCTGCAGCATATTGAAAATCATGTGGTTACCGGCATTTCTGCCGACTACATTTCCGGTGGCTTGGGTCGCCCCATTTCTCAGGGCATTCTGGACAAGCCTGTCCAGTTCCGCACCCACGGCGGCCGCCCCAGCGACATTAGCCTGGGCAGAACCCCCATCGATGTGGCTTTCATTGCCGCGCCTACCGCAGACCCTATGGGCAACTGCTCCGGTAAGTACGGCAAGTCCGCCTGCGGCAGTCTGGGCTATGCCTTTGCCGATGCCATGTATGCCAAAAAAGTGGTGGTCATCACCGACAATCTGGTAGAGTATCCGCTGCAGGATTTCTCCATTTCCGAAGACTATGTGGATTTCGTTGTTCAGGTGGATGCCATCGGCAATCCCAAGGGCATCGTTTCCGGTACCACCCAGATCACCCGGGATCCGGTGGGACTCGTGATGGCGGATCTGGCTGCCAAGGTCATTGATGCTTCCGGCCTTTTGAAGGACGGCTTCTCTTTCCAGACCGGCGCAGGCGGCGCGTCTTTGGCGGCGGCAAGCTTTTTGAAGGATATCATGCTGAAAAAGGGCATTCAGGGCAGCTTCGGACTGGGCGGCATTACCGGCTATTTGGTGGATATGCTCCATGCCGGTTGCTTCCGGAGCTTGCTGGACGTGCAGTGCTTCGATTTGAAGGCGGTGGAATCCATCCGCACAGATCCGCGGCATCAGGAGATATCTGCTATGCATTACGCATCCCCCAGCAGCCGCAGCGCGGCGGTGGACAGTCTGGATGTGGTGATTTTGGGCGCAACGGAGATCGATACCGATTTCAATGTCAATGTTCACACCGATTCCAACGGCTATATCATGGGCGGCTCCGGCGGTCACAGTGATACCGCAGCCGGTGCCAAGCTGGCCATGATCATCGCACCTATGTTCCGGGCAAGACTGCCCATCGTCACTGACCGGGTGACCTGCATTTCTACCCCGGGCCGGGATATCGATGTGCTGGTGACCCAGGGCGGCATTGCCGTTAATCCCAAGAACACCGAGCTGATGCAGCGCCTTGCCGCTGCCGGTCTGCCGGTGGTGGACATCAGGGAGCTGAAGGAGAAGGCAGAGAGAATTACCGGCAAGCCCAGCCGTTTGCCCAAGGGCGACCGGGCGGTGGCAGAGGTCATCTACCGGGACGGCACGCTGCTTGACACCATTTATAATGTAAAGTAAGAAACGGGTGAAGGTTATGGAATCCATTTTTCAGATAAATCCGGAAGTGAATATTCCCATTTACCAGCAGATGGTGGATTCTGTAAGCGCGGCCATCCGCAGCGGAAAATTGTCCGACGGGCAGAAGCTGCCTACGGTGCAGGAGGTTTCTCAGTCGCTGAATATTGCCCGGGGTACAGTAAAACGGGCTTATGACGAGCTGGAGCATGAGGGCCTTATTCAAAAGGTTCAGGGCCGCGGCACCTTTGTCAGCTATCGGCAGGTGGACACCACCAGCCGCAAGGATCAGGCCATGGCGGCTATTGATGCTGTTTTGCAGCAGCTGGAGGACATGGGCTTTACTTCCACGGAGATCGGGATCTTTTTGGATCTGCGACTGCGGCAGCGCAGCGAGCAGGAGCCCATGGTGAAGGTGGCGGTGGTGGACTGCAACGCCGAGGGGCTTGCTCAGATCAGCAGCCATCTGCGGCGGCTGAACCATGTGGATCTGTATTCTTACTTGCTGGAGGATCTGCAGCAGTATCCGTATCTGATGGAGGAGGATGTGGATCTGGTAGTCACCGCCGCTCACCATGCGGATGTACTGGAAAACATCCTGCCTCTTGGGAAAAAGCTGGTACGGGTTGCCCTGCGGCTGAGCCAAGGCTGCCTTGCCCAGATCATCCGGCTGAAGCAGGGGAGAAAGGTGGGCATCCTTAGCGGAAGCATCCGGTTCGGACAGGCGCTTTATAACGCCTGCCAAACCTATGCCCCGGATGTGATTTTGCTGCCGCCCCAAAGCATGGGTCAGCCGGCGGAAGTGGAAAAGTATCTGCAGCAGCTGCAGGTGGTGCTGGTTCCGGAGGAATATGAGCGCTACTGCGAGGCGGAAACTGCCAGGGTTTTGAGTCGGTTTGAGCAGACGGGCAGACTCATCAGCTGCGACTATGAGCTGGATGAGGGGTCGTTTTTGTATTTGGAGATCAAGACCCGCCGCATTATGGAGAAAAAGTAATATTATGCGCCGTCCGGAGAATTTCCGGACGGCGCTTTCTGTTGTGAAACGACAAATTGCCATTTTTCGGTGAGTTTGCAAATTCGTTGTGCGTAGGGCTTAACTCTGAGTCCGCCGACCCGTTGCAATTTTTAACGCAGTTTCTGGTCTGTTATCGGCGGTTTTTTGCAAAACAAGAACCTTTCCGTATTTCGGAAGCGATCGGCGGAGTCATGACTCCGCCCTACGAAGTTTTACGCAACTCCCCAACAAACGATAATTTGTGGGGTGGGGGAAAGAGAAGAAAAAAGTCACAGATTTGTTTCCAAGGGTTGACAAATGTTCTAGTTCAATGTACTATTTAGGTATAGTACAATCGCAATCATGCGGTTTGATTACATAGGTTAAGAAAGGGAAAAGGTGTTATCATGGAAAACCGTGAGAAAAAAGTCCTGGTCATCGGCGTTATCGGCGCGGATGTACACGCTGTAGGCAACAAGATCCTGTATCATGCCTTTACGGAGGCAGGCTTTGAAGTGGTGAACCTGGGTGTTATGGTATCCCAGGAAGAGTACATCGCCGCTGCCATTGAGTCCAATGCAGATGCCATTGTGGTATCCTCCCTGTACGGACAGGGTGAGCTGGACTGCCGTGGTCTGCGGGAAAAGTGCGATGAGGCCGGTCTGAAGGGAATTCCCCTGGTTGTTGGCGGCAATATCGTCATCGGCAAGCAGAAGTTTGAGGATGTGGAAAAGCGTTTCCACGACATGGGATTCGACCGTGCATTCCCTCCCGGAACCAGCCCCGAAACTACCATCGAGGCCCTGCGCGAGCTGCTCCACATGGAGGGCTGATCCCATGAAGCCTATCCTGCTCATCGACTTCGGCAGCACCTACACCAAGGTAACTGCCGTGGATGTGGAGGCAGAGGTGATCCTGGGGACTGCCCAGTCCTTCACGACGATCCAGACCGATATTAACGACGGTCTGAATGGGGCGCTGAAGCTGCTGGAAGCCAAAACCGGCCATTTACAGTACGAAAAGTGTTACGCCTGCTCCTCCGCTGCCGGCGGTCTTCGGATGGTCACCAGCGGTTTGGTGCCGGAGCTGACCTCTGAGGCGGCAAAGCTTGCCAGTCTTGGCGCAGGCGCAAAGGTGGTAGGGCTTTATTCCTTCCAGCTGACAGAGGATGACCTTCAGAATATTCAGGCTTTGAAGCCGGATATTTTCCTGTTGGTGGGCGGTACAGACGGCGGCAATACCGAGTGCATTTTGCACAATGCCCGGATGCTGGCAACGCTGCCTCCCAAATTTCCCATTATTATCGCAGGCAACCGCACCGCCGCCCGGGAATGCGCGAGGATTCTGAAGGATCATCCGGTGCATGTCTGCCCCAATGTGATGCCGAAATTCGGTGTACTGAACATTGAACCGACCCAGCAAAAGATCCGCCAGATCTTTTTGGACCGGATCGTTCAGGCAAAGGGCCTTTCCAAGGCCACGGCGCTTTTGGACGATATTCTGATGCCTACCCCCTCAGCGGTGCTTCAGGCTATGGAGCTTCTGAGCAAGGGCACAGAGGAGGAAAGCGGCATCGGCGATCTGGTGGCTGTGGATGTGGGTGGTGCTACCACCGATGTTTACTCCATGGCCGACGGCATGCCTCAGGGCATGAACACTGTATACAAGGGCATCCCCGAGCCCTTTGCCAAGCGGACTGTGGAGGGCGACATCGGTATGCGCTACTCCATCCGGGGCATTGTGGAAGCGGCCGGTATCCGCCGCATCGCTTCCATGGCAGGTCTTTCCGAGGATCGGGCAGAAGAGCTGGTGACCTATCTTTCCCAGAATACCGACCGGGTACCGGACGGTGACAGCGAACTGACGGCACTGGACTACGCTCTGGCCTCCTGCGCGGTGGAAACCGCCGTTGCCCGCCATGCAGGCACCATGGAGGAGACCTACACCCTCATGGGTCTTACCTATGTGCAAAGCGGTAAGAACCTGACCCACGTCAAACAAATCATTGTAACCGGCGGCAGCTTGATCCACACGGAAAACACGGAAAAAATTGCCCGCCACGCCCAGTATTCCCCCGCACAGCCCGCATCACTGCGGCCTAAGGCAGCGGATGTTTGGGTAGACCGCACGTACATTCTGGCTGCAATGGGATTGCTTTCCGCGCATTATCCCAATGTGGCACTTCGAATTATGAAAAAGGAGCTTGAAAAGCATGGATATTCGGAATAAGAAAATCGCGGAAGGCGAATTTATGGCGCTGCGTCAGGAAGTTTTGACCCAGTGGCCCACCGGTAAGGATGTCAATTTGCAGGAGGCTGTGGACTATCACAAGTCCATGCCCGAAAGCCGCAACTTCGGCAAGAAGCTGCTTTCTGCCAAGCGGGAAGGACGCACTCTGGTGCAGCCCCGTGCCGGTGTTCCCGTTGTGGAAGAGCACATCAAGCTGATGCAGTATCTGGAAAAGTACGGTGAAGCTGACCTGCTGCCCTCCACCATCGACTCCTACACCCGTCAGAACCGTTATGAAGAAGCAGAGCATGGCATTGCCGAGTCCATCCGTTTGGGCCGGGCCATGATGAACGGCTTCCCCGCAGTAAACCACGGTGTTGCCAAGTGCCGTCAGGTCATCGAAAGTGTCAGCCTGCCCATGCAGGTCCGTCACGGCACACCCGACGCAAGACTGCTGACGGAGATCACCTTCGCCGGTGGCTTTACCAGCTACGAAGGCGGCGGCATCTCCTACAACCTGCCTTACTGCAAGAATATCCCCATGGAGCGCACCATCCGGGATTGGCAGTATGTAGACCGCCTCACCGGTCTTTATGAGGAAATGGGCGTTTCCATCAACCGGGAACCCTACGGCCCCCTCACCGGCACCTTGGTGCCTCCCTGCATCTCCCATGCCGCAGCCATCATCGAAGCGCTGCTGGCTGCTGAGCAGGGCGTCAAGAACATCACCGTGGGCTACGGCCAGTGCGGCAACCTGGTTCAGGACATCGCTGCCATCCGTACCCTGGAAGAGCTGACTGACGAATATCTGCAGAAGTACGGCTACGGCGACGTGAAGGTCACCACCGTTTTGCACCAGTGGATGGGCGGCTTCCCCGCTGACGAGGCAAAGGCCTTTGGTGTTATCTCCTCCGGCTCTTTGATCGCGGCTCTGGCCAAGGCCACCAAGGTTATCGTCAAGACTCCCCATGAGGCTGTGGGCATTCCCACCATGGAAGCCAACGCAGAGGGCCTGCGCTGCACCAAGCAGGTGGTCAATATGCTCTCTGACCAGGCATTCCAGGATGTGCATCTGGAGGAGGAGAAGGAGATCATCCGTCAGGAGACCCGCTGCATCGTAGACAAGTGCTTCGAGCTGGGTCACGGCGATATCGCTGTGGGTGTCTGCCGCGGCGTAGAAGCCGGCGTTCTGGACGTTCCCTTCGCTCCCTGCCGCTTCAACAAGGGTCTGATGCTGCCCTGCCGTGACAATGACGGTGCTGTGCGTATCCTGAACCCCGGCAATCTGCCCTTCACCAAGGACTTGAAGGACTTCCACGAGACCAAGATCTATGAGCGCGCTCTGGCTGAGAAGCGGAAGGCTTCCTTCCAGATGGTCATCGATGACGTTTACGCCATCGGCAAGGGTCGCCTGGTCGGCCGTCCCAAGTATTGATTTTAGATCCGACTCCACAAAATGATTTTTGACGGAACGGCGGCCCTTTTGCGTCGGCGTCCCGGTATTTCTGAAATAATCAATTTTATTAAAGAGGGTATTATTATGAAAATTGTTGATGTTGTTTGCTCTGCCGGCCGTACCGGCTTCTACTTTGACGACCAGCGTGCCATCAAGGGCGGCGCAGGTCATGACGGTGTGTTCTATGTTGGCGCACCTGTGACAGAAGGCTTCCGTTCCATCCGTCAGGCCGGCGAAAGCATCTCCGTGATGATCGTTCTGGAAGACGGTCAGGTTGCTTACGGCGACTGCGCTGCTGTTCAGTACTCCGGCGCAGGCGGACGGGATCCCCTGTTTCTGGCAGAGGATTTTATTCCTGTCATCGAAAAGTACATCAAGCCCACGCTGATCGGCAAGGAGGCTGACAACTTCCGTAAGATGGCTGCGGATATGGAAGCCATCCAGGTGGAAGGCAAGCGTCTGCACACGGCTATCCGTTACGGTCTGTCTCAGGCCATTCTGGACGCTGTTGCCAAGGCTACAAACCGTATGATGTGCGAGGTCGTGGCTGACGAGTACGGCTGCACCGTTTCCGAGACTCCCATCGATATCTTCACCCAGTCCGGTGATGACCGTTACGACAACTCCGACAAGATGATCATCAAGGGTGCTCAGGTTCTGCCCCACGCCCTGATCAACAACGTGCAGACCAAGCTGGGACCCCAGGGCGAGAAGCTGGAAGAGTACGTTGCCTGGCTGCGTGACCGTATTTTGCAGCACCGCACCAACGAGAATTATCTGCCCATTTTCCACATCGACGTATACGGCACCATCGGCGCTGCCTTCGGCAACGACAACTACAAGGCTATGGCTGACTACATCGAGAAGCTGGGCCGGATCGCAAAGCCCTTCCATCTGCGGATCGAAGGCCCCATGGACTGCGATGTAGACGTTCCCACCCAGATGAAGGCTCTGGCTGCTCTGACTGCAGAGCTGGACGCTCGCGGCTGCGATGTAGAGCTGGTTGCCGACGAGTGGTGCAACACCCTGGAGGACATCAAGCTGTTTGCTGACAACAAGGCCGGCCACATGGTTCAGATCAAGACTCCCGACCTTGGCGGCATCAACAATACCATTGAGGCGGTTCTGTACTGCAAGGAAAAGGGTATCGGCGCTTACCAGGGCGGTACCTGCAACGAAACCGACCGCTCCGCACAGGTCTGTGTCCACTGCGCTATGGCTACCCAGCCTGTGCAGATCCTGGCAAAGCCCGGCATGGGCGTGGACGAAGGCTTCATGATCGTTTACAACGAGATGAACCGGATCCTGGCTATGCGCAAGGCTAAGAAGAACTTGAACAAGTAAGGAGATACACTATGGGTTATCAGTACTGGAAATATGACAAGCTTAACGAGCTTTGCAACGATGCCTTCCAGAAGTTCGGCTTCAATGCCGAGGAAGCTAAGATCATCTCCGATGTTCTTTTGATGTCTGACCGCTACGGCATCGAAAGCCACGGTATGCAGAGAATGTACCGCTACTACAAGTCCATCCAAAAGGGCATGATCAAGATCGAGTCCAAGGGCAATGTGGTCTTTGAGACCCCTGTTTCCGCGGTGATCGACGCCGAAGACGGCATGGGTCAGGTGGTTGGTCACAAGGCTATGCAGATGGCCATCGATAAGGCTAAGAAGGTGGGCATCGGTATGGTCACCGTCCGTAACTCCAACCACTACGGCATCGCCGGCTACTATGCCAAGATGGCCTGCAAGGAAGGCCTGATCGGTATTTCCTGCACCAACACCAACGCCATTATGGTTCCCACCTATGGCCGTATGGCTATGCTGGGCACCAACCCCATCGCTTTGGCAATGCCTGCTGAGCCTTACGATTTCTTCTTCGACGCAGCCACCACCGTGGTTACCCGGGGCAAGCTGGAGGTTTACAACAAGAAGGGCGAGCCTCTGCATGACGGTTGGGCGCTGGATAAGAACGGCCATCCCTCCAATGACGCGGCAGATGTACTGGATAACATCGCGGCCCACAACGGCGGCGGCATTATGCCTCTGGGCGGCAGCACTGAGGACACCGGCAGCCACAAGGGCTACGGCTACGCCATGCTGTGCGAGATCTTCTCTTCCATTGTTTCTCTGGGCATCACCTCCGACAAGACCGGCAAGGGCGGCAAGGGCGGCATCTGCCACGGCTTCGTAGCCATCGATCCTGCCATCTTCGGCAACGCTGAGGATATCAAGGCCCATCTGTCCGCCTACCTGCAGGAGCTGCGGAACTCTCCCAAGGCTGAGGGTCAGGAACGGATCTACACCCACGGCGAGAAGGAAATTCTGGCAGAGCAGAAGCTGATGGAAAACGGCATCCCCGTCAACGACAACACCATGGTGGAAGTTTACGAGATGTGCCAGTACCTCGGCATGGACTTCAGCAAGTACTTTGGCAGCTATATCCCCGAAAAGTCCGCTGGCTTTAAGTCCCCTGAGACCTTTAAGTAAAATAATAACGACACCGTCCTGACTTTGGGACGGTGTTGTGTTCTGTGGAGGCAAATATGCATATCGTAAAGTATTGCTGCGGTGAACCACAAAATGAAGCGTCCCAAGCCTTTGGGGATTGGCTGAAAGAAACACAAACAGACAGATCCTACCATGTCATGATGCAATATCGGGTGGCAGGACTGGCGGCAAAAGACTGCATGGATGTCTATTTTCTGGCGATGCAGGATGGCAAGATTGCGGCAAGACTCTGGAACGGCTGGGGTAAGCATTCTCACGCGGCGGGCAATTTTGGCAACTTCTTGATTCGGGAGGAGTTTCGGGGAGAGGGGCTGTCTAAGAAAATGCTGGATGTTTGGTATGAAGACCTGATGGCACGGGAAAATCGCCCCTTTGGCTTGTTTTGCAGTGTCGGGCAACCATGGCTGATTAACTATTACGGTCGGTACGGCTTCCGGGTGGCGGTGCAGGATGAAGACCATATGCGCCTTTATAAACCCATGGGGGGAAGCCCTGAAGATTTTCGGGAGCTTTGTGAGGCTTATTATTGCCCAGCGCAAACCCTTACGGTTCGTCCGGCAACGGTTCAGTGGCGCCATGAGATCGATTGCCTGCTCCAGTTTGCCATGGATGCTGCGAAAGAACCCTTTGGCTTTGAAACTGCGCCTACCCTGGAGGCAGTGCTGATGAAGCCGGAGCTGGGAAAAGCGGAATTGCTGTTTACCGACAAAAATCGTCCGGTTGGCTGGGCATTTACGCCCCCTGGCGGTGAAAGACTTTGGCAAATTCACCCGGTTTACCGGGATCAGTGGCAACAGCTTTTGTAGGGCTCAGCGGTAAAAACAATCACGGGCAGTTCGCTAAATTGCCATTTATCTGGCAGGCTGCGCCTGCTAATGAATAATGAATGATGAATAATGAACAATGAAGGAGTCGCCTTCGGCGACATATTTAAAATCATTTCCGCAGGAAATACCACAATTATTCATTATTAATTATTAATTATTCATTCGTGCATCAGCACGATAAACGGGAATTTGACAAAAAACACAAATATTTTCCAGTAAGCTGTGTTTGCAGTTGATTTTTCCGGAAAATGCGATATAATGATTGGTGGAAAACAGGGCAGTGGGGGAATACTGCCCATTTACTTAACCAGCCGTAAAACGGAAGGAGAAGCGTAATATGATCATTACTCAGAAAAAACCCATTGAAGAAGTCCTGGCCCTGGTGGAAGGCGCCAAGACGGTTGCTCTGGTTGGCTGCAATAGCTGCGCTACTGCTTGCCAGACCGGCGGTCAGCCTCAGATCGACGAGCTGACCAAGATCCTGGAGGATGCCGGCAAGAAGGTCGTTGCTACCACAATTTGCGACTACTGCTGCATGAATCTGGGCGTTAAGACCAAGATGAAGGCCATCAATGCCGCCAACCCTGACTGCGTTATCTGCATGTCCTGTGGCGACGGTGTACAGTGTGTTGCCAAGAATGCCGGTGACAAGCCTGTCTACCCCTCCAACAACACCATGTACTTAGGCGAAGCCGTTAAGTTCGGTGTTTGGGAAGAGTCCTGCCGTTTCTGCGGCGACTGCGTCCTGGGCAAGACCGGCGGCATCTGCCCCATCACCCAGTGCGCCAAGAGCCTGATGAACGGCCCCTGCGGCGGTCAGAAGAACGGCAAGTGCGAAGTCAACCCCGAGAATCCCTGCGCATGGATCGAGATCTACAAGCGTCTGGAGGCAACCGGTGAGGTTGAGAAGATCACACAGGTCAGAGAGTCTAAGGGCTACGGCAACTTTGCCTATCCCAGAACCATCAGCTTGAGGGGGAAGAAATAATGAGTTTGTTAAAAGAAGCACTGGATGCCGGTAAGTTTGGTGTTACCGCGGAAATGGCGCCTCCTAAGGGCTGCGATTTTACAGAACAGATGGAAGCAGCTGCGCTGCTCAATGGTAAGGTTCACGGTGTCAACGTCACCGATATGCAGTCTGCCTGCCTGAAGGCCACCGGCCTGGGCCTGTGCATTAAGCTGAAGCAGGCTGGCGTAGAGCCCATTTTGCAGATGACCGGCCGTGACCGTAACCGTATGGCTCTGATGGGTGACGCTCTGGCTGCCGCTGCCTTCGGCATCGACACCATGCTGGCCCTCACCGGCGACCATCCTGTTTGCGCCGGCGGCGACTGCAAGGACGCAAAGCCTGTTTATGACCTGGATTCCGTGGGCATTCTGAGAATGCTCTCCAAGATGGAAGAAACCGGCCGTGACTGCGGCGGCAACCCCCTGTCCGGCAATGTGGTGGACAAGGAGACCGGCGAGATCACCGATAAGTCCGCAACTCCCAAGTTCTACAAGGGCGCATCTGTCACCCCTGTGTACGATCCTATCTTCCTGCAGATCAATAAGCTGCGTCAGAAGGTAGAGGCCGGCGCTGAGTACATTCAGACTCAGGGTATCTTCGACCTGGATTCCTTCAAGCGCTTCATGGACGAGGTCCATAAGGCCGGTATCAAGACCCACATCATGGCGGGTATCATCCCCCTGAAGGCTGCCGGTATGGCGAAGTTCATGAATGCCAACGTTCCCGGCATTGACGTGCCTCAGCACATGATCGACCGCCTGGCCGCTGCTGCCGCAGAGGGCAAGGAAAAGGGCGTCAAGGGTCTGCCTGCTAAGGTCGGTATGGAAATGGCTGCCGAAATGATCGCCAAGATCAAGGACGAGAAGCTGTGTGACGGTGTCCACATCATGGCCATCGGCGCAGAGAAGAACGTTCCCACCATCCTGGATCTGGCTGGCATCTCTATCTAAGCACATCGATAAAATGCAGCTGCTTCGGCAGCTGCATTTTTTCTGCTTCATTGACTTTCTGCCGTTTCCATGATATGGTATATGGGATTTTTGAGAAAAGAGTTGAATTTTTATGTGGGAAACTTTTGGTACGGTGCTTTCGACGATGCTGGGACTTCTGATCTGCCTGGGTATTGGCTATATCCTGCGTCGCTTCCACTTAGAGCCGGTAAACACCCCGACGGTACTGTCCAAGCTGGAGATCTATGTCTTCATGCCGGCCATGGTCCTGTCTTCCTTTATCAAAAGCTGCACGGTCCAGTCCCTGCAGGAGAATGTGGATCTGTTTATTTACGGTTTGGTCTGCACAGTTGTCACTTTCTTTGTGGGCAAGCTTTTGGGGCGGTTCTTCTCCAAGGACAAATATGAGCAGAAAATTTATGCCTATTCTTTAAGCGTTGCCAATTTTGGCTATATCGGTATGCCTTTGGCGGCTTCTTTGTTTGGCAGTCAGGGGCTGTTCAAGTTTAATATCCTGGTTATTTCTCTGAATATGCTGGTGTATGGCTATTTGGTTCCCAGTCTGGTTCCTGAGGGAAAGGAAAATCCCAAGGGCGGCTGGCTTCGCAGACTCCTGAACCCCATCACCGTAGCGATGCTGCTGGGTATCCTTCTGGGCTTGACGGGGCTGAGCAACCGTCTGCCCGGCTTTGTCCGCAATACGGTGGATAACTTAAGCGGCTGCGTTGGCCCTGTGGCCATGATCCTGACAGGTTTTGTGGTGGGCGGCTTCCACCTGCCGGACCTGCTGAAGATCAAAAAGGTATATTTTGTGTCCTTTTTGCGGCTGCTGGTGCTGCCACTGCTGTTTGCAGGGCTGGTTTGGCTCATGGGCGGCGACGAGATCGCTTGCCTGCTTACGATGATCACCTTCTCCAGTGCCTTGGGCCTTAATACGGTGGTGATCCCCGCCAGCTACGGCGGCGATGTGCACACCGGCGCGTCCATGGCGCTGATCTCCTCCGTTGGCTGCGTGGTGACGCTGCCGCTGCTGTACGCATTTTTGAATATGATCCTGTAATTTATGGGGACTGTTGCAAAAGCAACAGTCCCTTTTTGCGACCGCAGAACAGTGGGAAAATTGCCATTTATGGGGGAGTTTACCGCTAGAGGCAGTCTTGGCTCTCCCTCAGGGAGAGTTGGCAAAAATCTCTGATTTTTGACTGAGAGGGGACATTTTTCTTCATTTTCCCCTCATCCGTCTTCAAAAAATGTCCATTCTTGGACATTTTTTGAATCCACCTTCCCCCGAGGGGGAAGGTTTTAACTCCCCAACAAACGGGAATTGACAAATGCTTTTGTCTTTATCTTGCAATTGCCGGAAATGGGTGTATAATGGAAGCAATAACAGCAGGAGGCGTTCTCATGAAGGCGTGGCAGCACTTTAAAACCATAACCCGGCATCGTTTTATCGTGATGGCGGGATGCTTCTGCGTGGGCCTTTATTGGCAAGGCCTGACTCACGATCTGTCCAAATATTCGCCTACGGAGTTTCTGCAGGGCGCGCGGTATTACCAAGGCGTCCGCAGTCCCAACGCCGCGGAGCGGGAAGTAAAGGGCTATTCGGAAGCCTGGATGCACCACAAGGGCCGCAACCGGCATCACTATGAATACTGGACGGATATGAACATGGAGCGCAGGGTCTATGAGTCCGTTCCCATGCCCCGGAAGTACCTTGTAGAGCAGGTGATGGATCGTCGGGCTGCCTGCATCGTGTATCAGGGGAAGGACTATACTCCGGCATCCCCCTTGAATTATTTTCTGAAAAGCCGGGAAAGGTCTCTGATGCACCCACAGAATCAGCGGGAACTGGAGCATATTCTCACCATGCTCCGGGATCAGGGCGAAAAGGAGACTTTTCGGTATCTGAAGCATCATGTTTTGAAGAAAAAACCTTTCCCATGGGAACAGGAATAATACGGAGGAGATTATGATGGAAGAAAAAAGAATTTTACATATCCCCAGAGAGAGATTTCCGGATCTGCTGGAACGAAAGATCTATACCATGTTCCCCGGTGGCCGCAGAAAGGTCTTTACCTTAAGCTACGATGACAGCCAGACCTGTGATCGTCCCTTGGTGGAGATGATGCGCAAGTACGGCGTAAAGGGCACTTTCAATGTGTGCAGTGCCCAAATCGTTGACGATATGCCTCACCAGCTTCGCCCCTGGCGGTCTATGACCATGGAAGAGTGCGTGGAGCTGTACGGGGACGATATGGAGATGGCCATCCACGGCGCGCACCATCCTTATTGGGGCAGAATGCCCTCTGCTCAGGCTATGGTGGATGCTTTGGAGGATCGGCGCAATATCGAAAGAGCCACCGGTAAAATCATCCGTGGAGCAGTCTATCCTTACGGCAGCTATACGGAGGATGTAAAGCAGATCCTGCGGCTGCTGGATATCCAGTACTGCCGAAATGGCCAGGGTAGCGGAAAAACCCAGATCCCCGATGAGCCGGATTGGCTGCGTTTAGAGCCTACCTGCCGCCATAAGGACCCCAATTTGATGAAGTACGCGGATGATTTTCTGAATGTGGGCGGCTATCTGCTGCATATGTTCTTTGTCTGGGGTCATACCTACGAGTTTATGGTAAATGACAACTGGGAGATTATGGAGGAGCTGCTGAAGAAGGTGAGCGGCCGGGAGGACATCTGGTACGCTACCAATATTGAGATCGTGGAGTATCTGAAGGCATCCCAGCAGCTGATTTACAACCTGGATATGACCATTGTCCGCAATCCCACAGACAAAGATATTTGGCTGCGGATCATGCCGAAGGATATTCTGATCTGTGTTGGCGCGGGAAAAACCGTGACTTTGCCGGATTAACAGAAGCCGCAAGTATAAATTTTGCTGCCCCGGGCAAGCTAAGTCTGCCCGGGGCAAAAAAGTTAGAAAAAAAGGAAAAAATTGCTTGACTTTTTTGCGGAAGTGGGTATAATAATATCCGTGCCTGACGCAAGAGCGTTGCACATAGAGGATTAGTGTAACGGTAGCACACCGGACTCTGACTCCGTTCGCGGGGGTTCGAATCCCTCATCCTCTGCCAAAAAATCCCCGACCGCTTACGCGGTTGGGGATTTTTTAGCATCGGATTCGGGATTCGAAAG
>JAFQIL010000026.1 GCA_017397565.1 Oscillospiraceae bacterium
CGGGAATCGAACCCATGTTACCGCCGTGAAAGGGCGGTGTCTTAACCGCTTGACCAACGGGCCTGGTAGCGGCGACCTGACTTGAACAGGTGACAGACCGGGTATGAACCGGGTACTCTACCAACTGAGTTACGCCGCCAAATATTGCGCAAATTTCAAAAAGACGAAATCAGCTTTGTCATTATAATGGATGGAATGCCATTTGTCAAGCTAAAAATAAACTTTTTTGGACATAATGTCCGGGGAGGGATTTCAATGCGTTTAGGGAAACAGCTTTTGCTGTTTTGCATAGGTGGCGGAGGCTATGTGTGCCTGGAGCTTTTGTGGCGCGGTCGCAGTCACGGCAGTATGTTTTTCCTGGGTGGGCTGTGCTTTTGGCTTCTGGGGATCATGCGCCGGTTGGCAAAGCTTTCTTTGGCGCTTCGACTGATTCTCAGCGCGGTTTGCGTGACGGCCCTGGAACTGTTTACCGGACTTGCCGTGAACCGGGACTATCAGGTATGGGATTACCGGGGGTTGCCCTTTCATTATCGTGGGCAGATTTGCCTGATTTATTCTCTTCTTTGGATTCCGGTTTGCTTTTTGGGAATGCTGCTCCATGGCGTTGCCGCCGGGGGGCTGGAAAAGCTTATAAAGAATTACCGGGGACACTGAGTCCCCGGTGAAAATCTATTTAGCCGCCCCAAGTGGGCATATAGCGGCTGTAGTCCATGTCTCCGTATTTCAGCACCCGGTGGAGGCGATACCGCGTGCCGTCCTCGCAATCCCAGGTATCCAGCTCCTCCTTGTGACCCAAATGACGGGCCACGCTCCAGTAGAGTCTGCTGGGTACCCGGTTGTAGGTGTCCCACATGCTGAAGCGCTCCGCGCCGCAGTGGTACATCTCTTTCGCCAGCTCCAGAACCTCCTCCGGTGTGGTGATCCGGGGCATCAGGTCGAAGTAAACCGTAACACCGTATGTTTCCTCCAGCGCCATGACCTCCTGCACCCGCTCCTGCTGGGTGGCAGGTCCCTGCAGAACGCCCCGGGAGTCCGGAAGCGGCGGCAGGAAGGGCACATTGGCTTTCCGGGAGATCTGAGGCTCGGGACCGGTGGTCATGTAGGTATGGTATTTTTCAAGATCGATATGCTTGCCGTCAGCCTGCCAAACATCCCCTTGCAGCAGTTCCCGCACCTGCTGGGGGAAGCAGATGATGGTGTCGATCAGCTTCTCTTTTGCCAGCAGATCCAGATCGATACCGATATAGCGGCTGTCGTAAAGGCTGAACAGGGAGCGCAGATGGATGCGAACCTTGCCCTTGCCGCACGCATCGTCCAGCGCTTTGCGCACCCGGCGGAAGAATTTCATCATCAGCTGGCAGCGAAATGCCATGAGCTGCGGGTCATCCAGAGGCAAAAATCTGGGATCTTCACCGAATTCTTCCCGATAAGCATCCACAAAGGGCTGCTCAAACAGCAAATAGGGAATGCCCCGGGTGGCCATCAGCTCCACCGCATCCACACCCAGCTTTGCCATTTCCAAAAGGTGACCGATGATGTAATCCTGCACCTCGGGATACAGATAAGACAGGGCGCTGATGGGATCACCGTCCCGATCCATGCAGCGAAGGTGCTGGTGACTTAAGTAGAATTTGTTATCAAAATAGCATTGATCATAGGGAAATCCCATACCCCAGCCGCCCATACGCAGGGAGCTGCAGATCTTCAGACCCCGGCTGTGACCGTAGTCGACTACATCTTTCAGCATGGGCTTGGTATAAGAGCTCCGGTGCAGCTCCTGAAAACGGCGATCCACCGGCCGGGCAAAAGCGGACTGCTCCAAATCCTCCGTAGAGGCCTCGCCATCGTAGATCCACATATTTTCAAAGGAGAACCACTCCGCATCAGACTGATCGTAGTCGTCAATGATGCTGCGCCATTGCTCCCGGGTCTTGAAGCTGTAGGCACAGATCATAGCGTGCATGTCGTTGGTGACATAGAGCCGCTTGGTGTCGGTGCGCAGCTGATCCTGCAGAAAAGCGGAAACCTCGGCTTCATCCATGGGTACAAACCGCAGCCAGGCCAAAAGGGCGTCGGTTACAACGCTGTCCGCATTTTTGCGGATGATCACATCCTGCCCGGTCATATCCGCGCATTTCCAAAAAACCTCCTGGATCTGCTGGCGCAGCAAGGAAGGATGCCCCTGATGGGAAAAATGAGAAACGAGCCGCTCCCCGGACAGCAGAAGATCCAAACGGCTGCGGTTGCCGGAGGAATGCACACAGGGCATAGCCACAAAGATCCGATACCAGCCGGTAAGCTTGGGGGCAAGATAAACATCTGCCGGGCAGGCTCTCTCCTGGGCTGCCAGCAGAGTTCCCCGAATATCGGGAGTTTCGTAAGAAATGGTGGTCCAGACATCCCGGGTGCGCAAGGCGGAGATATTCTCCCGGGGCTGGCACAGGTTGCCCAAATCGCTGAAAACAACTTCTTTTCGCTGCTCCATGATAAACCCTCCTGTGTGTTATTTGTGTGACTTCAGTATATATCGAATTCGCGGGGAAAGCAAATTCTTTGTGGAAAAATTGCGGTTTTTGCAAGGATGTGCTATACTGTTTTCAAAGGAAGTGAGCATCCATGAACTGCGATTGCCATATGCATATGGTTTTGGACGGGATAGACTGGCGCGCGGCCATCGCCCGGCACAGCCAAAAGCCAAATGAAGCATTCATCCACAAAGCGCTGGAGGAATACCGACGCAACGGCATCACCTATCTCCGGGACGGCGGTGATCGCTGGGGTGTAGGGGCAAAGGCCCGGGAATTGGCACCTCAATACGGGATCACCTACCGCACCCCCTTGGCGCCTCTTTGTCAAAAGGGACATTACGGCGGCTTCATTGGAGAAAATTATGTAAACCTAAAAGAATACGCCCGTCTGGTTGCAGACATCCGGCAGCGGGGCGGCGATTTTATCAAGATCATGATCTCCGGGCTTATGGATTTTGATCGCTTTGGGGTATTGACGGAGGAAGGTCTTCCGGAAGCGCAAATCAAAGAGCTGATCCACATCGCCCATGAGGAGGGTTTTTCTGTCATGGCTCACGCCAACGGCGCCCGGACGGTGGAAGCCGCCGCCCGGTGGGGTGTAGACAGCGTAGAGCATGGCGCTTACTTAGATGAAGCTGCCATGCAGACTATGGCGCAGATGGGAACGGTGTGGGTACCTACAGTATCCACCATCGGCAACCTTTTGGGAAAGGGCCGGTTCCGGGAAGAGGCGGTGGCGGCGATTCTGGACAGCGCTTTGCAGAACATATCGGATTTTGCCGCCATGGGAGGCCTTTTGGCGCCGGGCACCGATGCCGGTGCCTGGGCAGTGCCCCACGGCAGCATGACGGAGTTTCTGTGGATGGAAAAGGCTTTGGGGAAAGATGCGGAAAGCATCCTGTCCCGAGGTGCAAAGATAATACAGAAGAAATTTTGACAAACACGCCCCTGCTGCGAAGACGCAGCAGGGGCGTGTTATTGGCTAAAGAATACCACCAGCTGTGTGTGCTGGTGGTTCCAAAAAGCTTTAGCTATGCCCAGTCCCGCCGCAGCGGCTTGCCTCCCTCTGACGAGGGAGGTGGCACGGCGTAAGCCGTGACGGAGGGAGAGAAACTAGAAGAAAAACATTCTCTCCCCCAGTCAGCCTGTTCGGCTGACAGCCCCCTCGTCAGAGGGGGCCTGGGCAGGTACGCACATAACCGCATCTGCGGTGGCAAGGCGAGACACGCAAACGAAGAAAATTCGATGAGCCTTATAGGCTCGGCTGGTAAAAGGCCCTAAGGGGGCCTGTGCATACCACCGGCACGGCCGGTGGTTATGATTTACAGAGAAGCCAAAAGCGCGTCGGCGGTGTCTGCCAGCAATTCAGCAGTACCCTTGCGATAGGGGGTGTTGTAGGCTTCGTAGCCGCCCTGATCGTGGGCTTCGGCGGTGGGGATGTAGCCCACGGCACCGTTGGACTGACACAGGACACAGGTCACAGGGAACTTGGAATTTTTCCGCACCTGCTTGCCGATCTCGTTAAAGGGCTCGCCGGGCAAGCCCACAAAGGCTAAGCCGCAGAAGGTGATGCCGCAAGCATAGGTGTCACAGTAGGCGTTCTTTTCCGCATCCAGCTTTTTCAGCTGCCGGGCTTCCGCAAGAATGTAGTTGGCGATCTTCTGCTCCGGGTGGATCTCCGGATCCCGGCCCTCATCATGCAGCTGCAAAATCCGCATTGCCTCGGGCATCCGGGAAGGCTCCCATTTGGTCAACAGACGAACGGCCTTTTTGCCGAAGGTCAGACCGACGGTGTCGGTGGAAACTGTGCGGTCAAACAACCGGGAGGCAACCTCTGCCAGCCGGTAGCCGTACTGGGAGGCTCTCTCAAATCCGGCAGGCTGCCGGACTACATCCTTTCCCCGACCCTGAATGACCATCTGACCCTGGCAGCCCTCCAGGAAGACACAGTGGATGTTTTCCCGGAGCTGTTCCAGCTTATTCCGGAAATAGCCGGGATAGTCGGCAGAATACTTGTCACCACTGACATTATCCGGGTGGGACTGGAAGTTTACCATGACGATCTCCGGGGCATCCTGCCGCAAAATGCGGATCAAACGCATGGATTCATCATTTTCACAGGCAGGGCCTACCAGCATGTCCAGGTAGTGACCGGCGGGGTTGGTGATAACGGTACCGTTGTTTAAGCGATACCGGCGGACAAATGCCATGCCCTTGGCCTGATCCTCTGTCCAGCGGACATCCGCTACCGGCTTCCGGTCAGATAAAGCCATGAAAGCCGCATCCTTAAATCGGCGCAGCAGCCAGCTGGCGTACATTTCATCTTCTGCCAAATCAGGAGCGGTGTGGGTGTGGGTGCAATGGATGATGATGCTGTCCGCAGGAAGTCCCACATGCTCCGCGATCTGTGCCGGCCAGCTGTCACAGAAGGATTCGTACAGGCCCAAGCTGTCCAGCACCAATAATACCGCGGCGTTTTCACCGTCGCCAAAGGCAACGGCATTTACATACAGAGGGTCCAGAACGCCTACGGCAGCCTTGGGCTGCCAGGCGCCTTTCATGGGGATGCCCAAGGGCGGTGTCACATCCAGCCGGGAAAATCCGGCAGTATAGTTCGTCATGTCCATAGTAAGAACCTCCTGAAATATGTCTCCGGCACAAACCGTTTTTTATAAATGCGTTTGACAAATTGCCATTTATCGAGCAGGCTGCGCCTGCTAATGGATAATGGAAAATGGACAATGGACAATGAAGGAGTCGCCTTCGGCGACATATTTCAAATCATTTCCGAAGGAAATACCGCAATTATTCATTATCAATTATCAATTATCCATTCGGGCGTCAGCCCGATAAACGGGAATTGGCAGTGCTATTTGAGCTGTTTTGCGATATTTTGGAATCGCGCAGGGTCGGCCTTACAGACTTTTCTGTCGTAGGTCAGAAGTCCGTTGGTCTCGTCCTCAATGTCGCTGACCTGGGTATACACCGCGGCGCAAAGTCCTGCCTTGTACGCTAGGACAACCTGCTCCAAATAGAGCTTTTCCACAGCGTCGTTCCATTCGCCGGGGTCAGCGAATTTGCCGTAGCCGTAGGTCTTTTCCGTGTTGAACACATGACCCTCCGGCTTGCAGCTGTAACCGCCAAACTCCGAAAGCACCAAAGGCTTGTCCCCGGCGGTGAGGCGAATGGGCTTGAAATACACATGGCGGCTGTCCACATCGGTCTTCTTCCGACGGAACCAACCGGAGGTACTGTCGATGAATCGGGTGTCGTCCAGCTTTTTGAACACCTCATAGACAGCGTCCGCGTCAAACTGACCCCAACCCTCGTTGAAAATCGTCCAGTAGACGATGCTGGGGTGGTTTTTCAGCTGGTTAACTGTGGCGGCCATGCCCTCCAGAAAACCCTGCCGGGTGGCTTCATCTTTGTGAAGCTTTTTGTCAGAACGTGTTTGCAGTCCCACAGTAGGAAGGACGGTATCCCGGAAGAAGCGGTAATCGCCGTTGTTTACCATGTCCTGAAATACGACCATTCCCAGCCGGTCGCACTGGTAGTAAAATTCCTCCGGCTCTACCTTGATGTGCTTGCGCAGCATATTAAAGCCCAGATCCTTCATACACAGAATGTCGTCTGCAAAGCTTTCCGGTGTCGGGGGTGTCAGCAGACCCTCCGGCCAGTAGCCCTGATCCAGTAAGCCGTGGAAGAAGTAGGGCTTGCCGTTCAGGCACAGCCGGGGCAGGCCGTCCACAGTCTGAATCTCCAAAGCCCGGATCGCAAAGTAGCTTTCCACCCGGTCTTCCCCGGCCTCCACGGTAAACCGGTAGAGGTAGGGATCTTCCGGTGTCCACAGGTGTGGCTTTTCCGGGGTGATGGTGCTGCCTAAGGGGAAGCTGCCCAGCCCGGGAACGGTGATCACGCCCTCCATTTCCGGCTCGGCGGAAACGGTAACGGAGTAACCCCGGTTTTCGATGTTCAGTTTTTGGATATAGGTCTTGGGCACGCTTTCCAGCCAAACCGTCTGCCAAATGCCGCTGACGGGGGTATACCACATACCGCCCCGCTTTTCGGGCAGCACTTGCTTACCGTAGGGAAAGGTCTGATCCTTCAGGTCGTCCCGGCAGATAATTACCAGTTCGTTTTCTTCCTGCAGGGCATGGGCAATATCCAAGGTGAAGGATTCGTAGCCACCTTGATGATCGCCTACCTTGATTTGGTTTACATAAATTTCCGCAATTTGATCTGCCGCGCCAATGTGCAGCAGAACCCGATCCCGGCAAAAACCCTCCGGCAGGGTGAATTTCCGTCGGTAACGGAGTTCGCAGCCTTCAGGAAAGTGCATTTCCACCCCGGAAAGCTGACTTTCCGGGCAGAAGGGGACCTGGATCGTGCCGCGATAGCCGGGAGCGGAAAACTCCCACGGGCCGTTTAAGTTTACATAACTATCCCGTCTTAACTGGGGACGGGGATATGCAGTCCAAGGGGTTTCCCCGGATCGCAAAAGGGCTTCGCCCCGGGGTGTGATCAGCTTTTCAGCCATAGATTGCCTCCTTTAGTCCAGCACAAAGGTGATGGGCGCCGTGCAGGTAGTGCCGAAATCGTTGACGCTGTAAAGCAGCAGGTTGGCAAAATCATTGCCGTGGGCCTTGCGGACAAAGGTTTCCGAATAGCCCCGCTTCAGATCGTTGGCGGTGATGAGGGTCTGATCGTGGCAGACTACACGCTCTTCCGTCCAGGAAAGATACTGGGGTGTGCACTGCTCACCCGGTGTGATGTATACCCGCATCACAGAATCTGCCTTGGCCCGGAAGGCATAGAAGGTCACATCCTCGCCTACCCGGAAGGTGATGAAGGGATCGCCGTTTTCGTCAGTCAGGGTGGCGGCAGGACGGGCGATCAGCTGACCGCCTTGCTCCCGGATGCCCACAAAAGCAGGCATCAGCCGCTCTCCGTCGGTCATGGCAATCTTCACAGGGCCGGTTTTCAAAGTGCCGTCTTCTTTGTAGAAGCAGGCAGATTCTTTTGTCAAAGGCTTGCCCTCGGGATCAACCGGCTTGATGGCGATGCGGCCGTAGGCATTGCCCTGGGTATCCGTCAGCTTCATCTGGGGCAGGGTGTAGACGGTAAAGTGTACCGGGCGCATTTTCTTTCCTGCCAGCACGCAGTAGGCAACGTAGATATCCGGTGCCAAAGAATCGGTGCAGTACATCTTATAGGTATTGCCCTGAATGGTCTTGGTGCCGATCTCGTCAAAGGGGATCTCCAGCTTGGAAGAAGTGCCTTCGATGACCAGAGAATCTGCAAATTCTACATTGATGTTGATCTCTACAGATTCCCCCGCCTGATAGTTGGAAAAATCACCGTAGTTCAGCATCAGCTCGCCCTCGGCATAAGACATCATCGGCTCCGGGGGACGGATGGCGTCCAAATACCGATAGCGGAAGGGACGGTAGGTGCCGGTGCCGGTAAGCAGAATCCGGTTCAGCTCCGGCAGGGTGTACCACCAGGAACGGGCCTTGGGGGTAACGCCTTCGGAGATCTCCACCATCCGGACATTGCCCTGTTCGTCCCGGGCGATGCCGGTGACCACCTCAATATGTCCGCCCACAGTGCCGTCGGGCTTGTTGTTCAGCAGACAGTCGCCCAGCCGCAGGCAGTTGGGAGTGCCGTCCAGCACCTCATAAAATTCCTGAGAGGTGCCCCACTCATAGGTGCAGCGGTGGATGGGAAGGTCATAGACATAGTCGGCAAAGGCGCTGCACACCGTGCCGTAATAGAAAAAGGAGTTGCCGATGCGGCAGTTATAGTTGGGATCGTCAAAATCGGAGTTATCCCGCTGATAGAGAATGGAAGCGGGATTTTCTGCCGCCGTGAGGAAGGTGTCAAAGGTAATGTCAATGCCCACAAACTTGTTGGCGATCCGGGCAGAGGAGTAGGGGATGCCCGTAATGGCCTTGGGCTTTTCCGGAGTTTTTCCGTTTTTTGCCGGGGCAATAAAGGGCCAGCCGCCGGCGTTTCGCTTGATGCAGATCTCCTGGGCGGGAGTCCACTGAAATTCAGAGATGCGCTTGGCGCGAGCGATCAGATTTTTTACGCCTTCAGACTGGGGAATGTCGTAAAGAAGCATGCCGGACATAATTTATTCCTCCATAGTGACGGTTTGTTTACGGATTTTATGAGCAGCGGAAATTACCGCCTGCATACTTAAGGTAACCGCCAGCATAATGCCGGCAGGCAGCAGCAGCACACTCTGGTAGCTGCCGGTGAGATCGAAGCCAAGGTTAACGAAGGGAGTACCCACCGCATAGCCTGCGGTATTGACAGAAATGAACAGACCCATGATCTTGTCAAAGCTGTGGTCGCCAAACAGATCTGCTGCGTACAGGGGCAGCATCACCGTTTCCAAAGGCAGGGCGATGGAAGAAGCGATGGCGTATACCACGGCCAGAGAAGAACGCTGGGGAGAAACCACTGCCAGCGCCAGCATACATACAATAGCAGCTGAGCAGCAGATGGTTGCGGTGATCCGCAGACCGGCCTTATCATACAAAATGCCGGTAAAGAACTTAGAACCGGTGAGGGCCAGCATGGAAATGGTGGACATGGCGGCAACAAATTCCGGGGTCAGGCCAGCATCCTTCATATGGGCCTGGGCAATGCCGTTAATGCCCTGGAGGCAGAAGCCGGTGAAGAAGATGCAAACCAGAGCAAGGTAGAAGCAGGGTTTGCGGATTGCCTCTTCAAAGGGGATGCCCACCCAACCGTTGCCCCGCTTTTTCTTGCCGGCGGCAGGCAGGGCGCCGGGGGCAACTTTTTTCTCCCGGAACAAAAAGATCATAAAAAGAAGCAGCGTGCTGAGCAGGATCGCCACCAGCCGATAGGCATCCCGGTAGCCGAAGGGGTCGCCGCCGTAGATCAGAGGGGTTACGATCTGCGCAGCCAAAGCGCCGCCGGCACCGTTGGCGCAGAGGATCAGACCCATGATGGTACCCTTATTCTCCGGGCTCCAGCGGCTGACCACGCAGCCCACCATACCCGTGCCGGTAAGAGAAAAGCCGATACCGGCCAGAATCTGGGACAAATAAAAAAGCCACACCACACCGGATAGGGATTCTATTAACACACAGCTGATAAGGAAAACGAAGCCTATCAAGATCAGCTTTTTCGTACCGAACTTTGCCACCAACGCGCCAAAGAACACATTGACGATGGCGGTGGTGATAAACCGGAAGCTGGAAGATAGAGAGAATACCGTTCGTTTTACATGTAACGCGTCACAGATGGCGGATAAATAAAGGCCCTTATTGGAGCTGACAAAACCCAGGCAGAAGAAGATCATCAAAAAGCACAGGGTAATATTGACGATTTTTTTGGTTTTTTCAGATCGCATGAAGCGTACCATCCTTTTCCAGGTGTTTCTGCCTTCTTTATACCATCTTCTTTCCTGCAGGGCAAGTTTTATTTATTTATTTCTGCATAATCTACACTTAATGCAAAGGGTGGACAGCAAAAAAACAAAAACCATAGGAAGGATACCGGGAAACGCGACAAAAAAACACCGTCAAACTCCCGTTTATCGGGCAGTTGGTTAGCGCACCAAGAAGGCTCCCTCTGACGAGGGAGCTGTCAAATTGCCGAAATTAGGCAATTTGACTGAGGGAGAGAAACGCGAAAAGCAACCTAAAATAACAGTATTTTCTCTCCCCCAGTCAAAAAGCGGTTCCGAAGAGCCGATTTTTGCCAGCCCCCTCGTCAGAGGGGGCCTTAAGCGGCTGCGCCGCTGTGGGAGGGGCAATTGCCCCTCCCCTACAATACTCACCGATAAATCCTAATTTTCCGGGCGGCTGGATAGCTGTAAAATATGGGTGTTGGTATGATTTCAGGGACTGTCGCCGGATAGGCAAACAGTCCCTTTGGTAATCAATCTTCTTGAGAAAAATATGTTACAATAAAGTCAAAGAAATGCTGCTCGTCTTCCGTAAGGGCATGATCCTTCCGCCAATAGATCCGGGTGGGCCAGGGCTTGTTGTCGTTGCGGATAGGGATGTATTTTAAGACCAATCCCGGGGTCAGCCCGGTATGGCTTGTGGCAAAGGCCACACCAAGACCCTTGGCCGCCAGATGCTGGGCGGTAAGGTGGGAGTAGGCGTTGCCTGCCGGGAAGGGAATGTCACAGCCGCGGAACAGTCCCACTAAATGGTCATACAGGGGATAGTCCCGCATGGGAAGAAACAGATTGTGCCGGGTCAGCTCCCGCAGCTCCACAGATTCTTTGCTTGCCAGAGGATGATTGGGGCTGACCATGACAACCGGGTGATCTTCAAACAAGAATCGGCTGCTGAGCTTTTCGGCGTAGTATTCCGGAATGTCATTTTCTGCCGCTAGCAGGAAGCTGTACTGGGCGGAAAGACCGATGCCGGCAATGTCAGCCCGGCGGATGCTGGTGCAGCGCAGGGTGAAGCCGGGGTTTTCCTCCGTAAAAGCGGTGATCATATCCACCCATTGGGTAGATGCTACGCTGGCAAGGGAGATGTAGTGTCCGGTCTGCATAAGACTTTGCTGCAGTTCGGTTTGGGCGCTTTGCAGATCCCCAAAGATTTGGTTTACATAACGCAGAAAAATGCGCCCTTGCCGGTTCAGAAGGATCCGGTTGTTGGTTCGCCGGAACAGGGGCATCCCCAGCTCCTTTTCCAGCCGGGAAATGGAGGTGCTTAAGGCCGGAGCGGAGATGAACAGGGATTTTGCCGCCTCGGAGATCTTGCCGGTCTCCGCCACGGTCTTGAAATATTTTAATTGTAACAGCTCCATAGCAAAACCTCCAATAAGAATTAGGAACAAGCGTTTGCCAATTTCCGTTTGTCGGGCGGCTGGTAGCCGCTGACAATTTCGGGACTGTTTGTCTGTCGGTATTCGTTACTCTGTTCCACCGCCCGAATCGTTACCTTGTGTAAATGTCCAAATTCCCGTTTATCGGGCTGAAAAGCCTTCCCCTTTGGGGAAGGTGGCACGCCGAAAGGCGTGACGGAAGAGGTTAAGACTTGGCTTTCCTCTCGCCAAGTTTCGGTAAATATAAAACTTTTTCATTACCTCTCCCGGTTCGGCTTTGCCGAACCACCCTCCCCAAAGGGGAGGGCCTTTGCCCGATAAACCGCAATTTATCGGGATTTGCGGGATTTTAGCAGTCGGAACAGGGGGATCAGCACGATGGCGATGGTCAGCAGCGCCAAAAGAGCTGCCAGGAAAATGTTGGCATTGGGGATAAAGGAGATGGTGCCATCATCGCCTACTACGGTGTCGGCATTTTTCAGCACCGCCGCGCCGATGGCAGGGCCCACAACGCCGGGGATCAGCACCTGTCCTACGATCCGAAGCCCCTGGAACATACCGGCCTTGTTTTCCGGGGTGCAGTCCCGGATCAGAGCGCCCAGCATAGCGCCGGTCCCCAGGTAGCCGCACATCATGATCAGCGAGCCCAGGAACACCGGTACAGTACTGCGGAAGAAGAACAGGACAACATATCCTGCACCCAGCAAAGCAACCGTGGGCAAAATGGCCTTTTGGAAGCCTTTGGTGTCATAGACCTTGCCGTAAAGGGCGGTGAATGTAGCCGCCAGCACGATGGCCGGGGCGAAGATCAGTACATAATTGTCCATGCCCAGAGTTTCGGTGTAGTAAAGGATCAGATAGGGCATGAAGATCTGAATGGAGATGTTAAACAGTGCCAAGGCAGCCAGCGCCATGTAAAGACCCGGGTTGGCCTTGATGACCTTGGGACGGAAGCCGTAAAGGATGTTGCCGAAGTAGCTTTTGTTGTCCTCGGTTTTCACAGGCTCTTCCCGGATCAGGAAGAAGCCGGCGATGCCGATGAGGATCACGGCAATGCCGATGATGTAGAAAATCAGATTCCAGCTTTCCCACTTGTTCAGGTCAAAGGACATAAAGCCGCCAAACACCACCAAAATGGCAACCAGCGGCATCATGGCATTGATGCCTTCCACCCGACCCCGGTTGGTTTCGTCCGTCACATCCGTCAGCCAGGCGTTGAAGCAGGCGTCGTTGGCAGAGCTGCCGAAGAAGGTCATGACGCAGTCCAAAATAATGGTGGCGCTGACACCTACAGCGGCGGCAGAGGCGGCAGCGGGGAACAGGGCGCTCAGCACATCCATTCGCAGCAGAGAAAAGCTCCAAATGGAGATGCCCCATAGAATATAGCCGCTGCAGATAAAGATCTTGCGTTTGCCCAGCTTGTCGCTGAGGGCGCCGATCAGTACAGTTGTGACGGTAGCGGCAATAGCGGAGGCTGCTACCATGGTGGAAATAGCCTCGGCAGAAGCGTTGAACATCTTATAAATAAAGACGTTGAAATACATATTCTCTACCACCCAGGCGATTTGGCCTGTCAGGCAGAAGATCACCAATGCCAAATAAAATTTCGGATTCTTTTTCATGGTATCACAGCCTTTCTCCTGTTATGGATGTTTTGCCAATTCCCGTTTATCGTGCTGACGCACGAATGAATAATTGATAATGAATAATGAATAATTGCGGTATTTCCTTCGGAAATGATTTTAAATATGTCGCCGAAGGCGACTCCTTCATTATTCATCATTCATTATTCATTAGCAGGCGCAGTCTGCCCGATAAATGGCAATTTGTTGGGCGGTCTTTGGGTTTAGTTTAACATATCCCCGGGAAAAAAGCAATCTTTCCAAGGCTTCTTGCATATCGGACAGGATTCCGATATAATAGAAACAGAAAGGTGGATGGGCATGAAACGGATATTTATTATTATACTGGATTCCTTTGGTATCGGCGCGCTGCCGGATGCCAAAGCCTTTGGTGATGCCGGTGCAAACACCCTGGCATCCTGCGCCGCGTCGGGAGAACTGAGCATTCCCAATATGATCGCCGCCGGGTTAGGTCGGATCGAAGGCGTATCTTGTTTACCCAAAGAAAATATGCCTGTAGGGGCATGGGGCCGCATGGCGGAAAAGTCCATGGGAAAAGACACCACCATCGGCCATTGGGAGCTGGCAGGGCTGATTTCGGATTCTCCCTTGCCCACCTACCCCGACGGCTTCCCGGAGGAGATCTTAGCACCCTTCCGGCAGCAGACCGGGCGGGGCGTTTTGGCCAATGCTCCCTGGTCGGGCACGGAGGTCATTGAGGCCTTTGGAAAGCAGCATATGGAAACCGGGGATCTGATCGTGTACACCTCGGCAGACTCTGTTTTTCAGATCGCTGCCCATGAGGATATCGTCCCGCCGGAGCAGCTATACGAATACTGCCGCATTGCCCGCAGGCTTTTAAAGGGCAAGCATGGCATCGGAAGGGTTATCGCCCGCCCCTTTGTGGGAACACCGGGGAATTTTAAGCGTACCGCCAACCGTCATGATTTTTCTTTAGAGCCTCCGGAGGATACGCTGCTGGATGTTTTGAAAGAAGCCGGTCTTTCTGTCATCGGTGTGGGTAAGATCCACGATATTTTTGCCGGTCAGGGCTTGACGGAGTATGTGTACAACAAATCCAATGCCAACGGCATGGAACACGCCATGGCTTATGCTGGGAAGGACTTCCGGGGACTTTGTTTTGTCAATCTGGTGGACTTTGATTCCCAGTTTGGCCACCGCCGGGACAGGGTTGGCTATGCCAAAGCCCTGAATGAATTTGATGCCTGGCTGCCCGCATTTTTAGAGCTGCTGGGAGAAGAAGACATGGTGCTGATCACGGCTGACCACGGCTGCGACCCCGGGTATGCCGCCAGCACCGACCACACCCGGGAGTATGTACCGCTGCTGGTGTTGGGCAAGGGCGTCCAGCCGGTGAATTTGGGAACAAGAGAAAGCTTTGCCGACCTGGCAGCCACGGTGGCGGAGCTTTTGGGCGTGGAATTTGCCACCCCGGGCAAAAGCTTCGCAGAGCTGCTGTTAAAAGGATAAATTGCCATTTATCGGGGAGTTGCGATAGAGCGAATGCCCTCCCCTTTGGGGAGGGTGGTTCGGCAAAGCCGAACCGGGAGAGGCAATAAAAATGTTTCATTTTTGCCGAAGCTTGGAGAAAAACATCCAATTATTAACCTCTTCCGTCACGCCTTTCGGCGTGCCACCTTCCC
>JAFQIL010000027.1 GCA_017397565.1 Oscillospiraceae bacterium
TGCGGGCTTTTCCTCCGGGATCTGCTCCGGCTTGACCACCTCGACTACCGCGCTGAATCCAGCCGCAACCAGCTGCTGCCTCTTCTTCTCGGCATCAATCAGACCGTCGGCATAGACAACTACCTTGTAGACGTTGCTATCGTCTTTCTCCTCTGCCTCATAGCTGATCCAGGGCAGCTTGCCGTGCTTGACCCAACCGGTTGCGGGATAGCCATCCTTCACGCCCATAGGAAGAACCGCCTGCAGCTGCACACCGCTTTCCGGTTCGAAGGTTGCCTCTGCCGCCAGACCGTCCCCCACATAGATGCCGCAATGTCCGGGCAGCCACACATACTCACCTGGCTGGATGGTGGAAAAGTCATCGCTGACGTCGATGCACTGCTTGATCAGCTGATCCGTCCCAATATCCGGGATGCCGTTAGACTTATACGCTGCTCCACCGTAGACCTGATTCGGGTCGCCCTTCCAGCCCCACATGAGGCCCTTAATGAAGCAGACGCAGTCAAAGCCGAAGGTAACGGCATCTGCCGCCATGATTTCTGCCGCCCGTTTGGGATCTGCCTTGGCATAGCGGGCCTTGTTCTTTTCGTTCATGGGGGCGCCGAAGCAGCTCAGCACGTACATGGTTTTGTGATTATAGACGGCATCTAAGCAAGCCGCCACCAACTCTTTTGCTGTTTTAATCATCTCATTTTCCTCCGTTTTAATATAATGTTGTGGTCATTTACCCGGTGGTAGTAACCGGAGAAGACCATGCCGACCACACGCCTTCATATTCCGTTCGAAAAGCCATCTTTGGCGGGTTTATTGCGTAACTGAACGCCATCTGCAAACGCCATCCGTTTACGGCGTTGTAATACCGTGTCTCAAGATATGCGTAGTTCGCGCCACCAAGTAACGCCCGAAGTTCTGTATTTTCCTCTTGGATATTCAACAGAACAAAGGGTGCCGTTACCGTATCCGCACTTACCGGGTCTCGTATATATGCACATCGTTGCGGAATCGTATTAGTATCGACATACCCCTTATTGACGGCATGTGTAGAATCCACAGGTTCATTTGCCAGAACAACGGCTTTCCGGAAAGTCGCATCCATTGCGACCCAAAAACCGGGGCCTTCGCAGCCTTCTCCAAAACTGATTCCGTGGCCATCCCGGTATATTTCCATAATTGCAAAGCCCGCCTGCAGTATAATACTTGCCGTGGCAGGTACAACGCCCACTGTGTCCACCAGTCTTGCCGAGATTGCATGAGCCTTACTGGAATCCGCAGCCACGATAACTGACTTAGTAAACGAACCTGTCAGGCCTGCGAAACTGTTTGCATATCCTGTTGTCTCCAGCGACAGTGTCGCGGCATTCATGCCGTCCAACTGGGTAACGTTACCCGCTACCGTTATGCATGCCCACTCTCCATCATCATCTCTTTCACTGTTGATGGATGACTTACACCGATAGGCAGACAGATTCATCGTCGGGATCTGATATGCCGCAACGGTAATTTCTTGCGTAGCTTTGGCAGTTCTGCCACGCCCGTCCGTAACCGTGGTTACGATTTGATAATCGCCCGGAGAAAGCGCCGGCATCTGCGCCGGATTCCCGGTATACGCAGTGCCATTCACAGTGGTCTTTATGCTTGCGATCTGGCTTCCATAAGCGATCTGTGTCGTAGCAGTGACCGTTACCCGGCTGTAGTTTTGCAAGAATTTTCCGACCTTTTCAAAAAAGCCTGCGCCATCGCTGATCGTGATACTTACCGATGGATATGCATCGTCCGGCACATAGCACTTCCATTCGCAGCTGTGTTCTCCGATCTGTGTGCCGTTTAGAATCGTAGCGCAGTAGACAACCATGGTGCCGTAGTCGCTGTCGGTGATCGAGTTTGCAAAGTCCTTCGGAATCGTCCAACCGCTATAGCCGGTGCCAACACCGCTGGCGATATTTCCGCTTTTCACCGCAGTACCGGACAGGTTCTTCAGCTCATAGCGCAGACTGTGGCTTGCTCCGCTTTCGTACTTTGTGATGGTAAATACCGGCGTTTCTCCCATTTTGGGGGTCCCGCCCACAGCGATACTGCTCATGATTGCTGTCGCGTCCAGGGTGTAGCTTCCTGAGCCGTTTTGGTAGGTGGTGGTGTTGGGGGATGCCGTCTTCAATGTGACCGAGAACGCACCGTCACCGGTTGTGGTGTGCTCGATTATAAAGGTTCCATTCGCAAGCAGACAGTCTGTGTAGGGTAGCCGGTTCTTGGAGGTAGAATAGACATAGTCCAGGTGGTAAAGCTCCGCCGCTGTGTCGCTGATCTTTCCTTGGCCGTTGTTGGCAAAATACTGCTGTCCGCCCTGTGTTCCGCCGCTGCCAAGCTTGTCCGCCACCACCGTGGTGGACGAACTGACCAAGGTTCCCTTGCTGACAGTCAGATCCAAAAACAGGCTCCACAAAGTCAGATACTGTCCGCCGCCACCCCGGGCATACACCTCCCAGTTTACGGTGCTGCGGTTTCCACTTTGGGTCGCATTCCATATAAACTCATACCACCGAATGGTCGTGTAATAGGTCGTTTCAAATCTTCCGCTGAGGGCCATATCTTCGCTCCTCTCCTCGCTTTTGACCCATTATAAAAAAATATAGGGGGGAATGAACCCCCCCTATATTCAGTGCCACGGTGTGCTGTTTAAAGTGCTTTCTGCGTAATTGCAGCTCAGATACAGCGCGTCTTTCTGTTCGTCAGAAATTTGCAAGGAATCGATCAGCGCAACAATTTTCTTCTTTTTGCTGCCGCTGATGGGTTCCCCGTCCTTGTCCTTGTCGCTTTCAATCTCTGCGAATTGTTTCTTGAAATCCTCGTAAACATCCAAAGTAACGCCCGCATCCTTCAGCTCTCGATACCATGTCGTGTAAGACGAAAGAGTAAGGTCCGTACCGCGCTCATTTTTGGTCTCCCAGTAGTCAACCTTAACCTCCGCATCTTCCGCTTTAAGGCCTGCAAAGATGATAAGCAGCTCTTCAGCATCACTTGTGTCAATGTTCCCGTCTTCAAACTCATCCCGGAGAACATTTTGGAAAGCGGTAATTGCAGCATTTCGATCTTCGTAACGAGCAAGCACTCTTTCGGTCTGTTTCTCATCACCAGCCAACACTGCACTATATAGCTGGCGGGCGTTGGAGTAATCCTTTTTAGTGAGCTCTTCCACAAAAGACTTCCAAATTCCACGCGCGGTTGTATTGGAAATTCCCTCTCCGGTATAAAACAGGTTGTACAGGGCATTTCCATCACGCAGCAGATTTTTTACCGGGATTCCTGTAAACTGCGAGACGCTTCCGATCATTCCTTCAATCTTTTTCCATGCAGACAGGTCCTTATTGCTGAGTTTGGCGACTGCGTCAATGATATCACCTACAATCGTCATATCGCTGCGCTCCACAGTATAACCTTGGAAAACAGATAGAATATCCCGCAATATCGGTAAATAACCCATGGGATTAAAACTGTCCAAAGCCTCCGAGGCGAATCTGCCGATATACTTCTCCAGGTAGGTCTCATCTTCATCATCGTCACGAGCCGCATACACGAAAGAGACCAGGAATGCGTTGAGAATCTGTGAAGCCGCCACTGCGCCCCATGTTCTGCGGATACCACCCTTCACGCCCCGCTTGTGCTGCAAGACTGCGTCCACAGCCATATTGAGGCTTGTGTTAGGCTCTGCGTAGAAGGATGTGATCATCTTTACGCCGCTATCCTTAGAGCGCATGATCTGACTGCGGGACAAAACCGAGTCGTAAACCTGCGTCCGGGTGATGACCTCGGTAAACCTCTCCCCGGCCTTTTGGAAAAATGCGTCAGAAGAGGGGTCCAAATCAGGATTCTGTTTTGCGGTTTCCCGTTTAACTGCGTTCCAAATGTAACACCAGCTGATTTCGTCTGCCAAGGCAGGCGCTCTCGACAAAATGTCCTCCCGGTAGTTCTTATCCTTGAAGAATCCGGCAAACTTCTCGCCGAAGCTGTCGTACTCCTTGCCCTTTATATACTCCACAGTGCTTTTGCCCATGTTGATATCGAACCGGCCCATCTCTTTGATCAGCGCAATTGGTGCCCACTTTTTGACCTCTTCCCAGGTAGCCTTTCTGCGTTTGCCTTCGATCTTGGGACCGATAAAGTGAATGGGATCAATCAAAGCTTGCGCCCGGACGAGAGCCGACGGCTGCTGTACTACCACGGAAGCGGACAGATACACCGCGCCCTTCTTATGAAGACCCACAAGCTTGTTGATAATACCGGCATCCGGGTCACTACGGGCGCCGCCGTTGATGTCCTCCAACAGCTTGCTGATGTACTTGTTTGCCTGTCTGCCGTAGGCGTTTTGGATTGCACCCTTGACAGATTCCGTGTTCACATTTTCTTTAGCCTTGCCGCTGTTGAAATTGTACACCCGGTTAAAGTCCTCAATGGGAAGCACAAACGCATGGTACATACTCATGTCGTTAACATGCTCAGACCATACCTCTGTAAAGCTTCCCAATACAATGGGATTGGTGGCTCTCGGCGTGGTTTTCTTGGAGAAACCGGAATTTTTCAGCTTCACATGACCGGCAGGCTCGTTTTTCTTCTGCAGATACTGATCCGCAGACCGCAGGGGGAAGTAGTTTTTTTCCTTGAAAAGCTTCAAGTCATACAGCGCCATGGATACCGTGTTGCCCTTCTGCGCCAGCTCGTTGGAAAGGTAGCTTTGCATATCTTCCACAAACCCCTGTTGCTCCTTGGTTAGTGTTCCCACGATTTCCGCCAGGATCTCAGGGGACAGGTTATAGGCATTGGCTGTGTTGATGGTGTACTTAATGGGAACACCCAGTTTAGTTCTCTCCACAACCTCCGTCTGACTGTCATACACAAAGCCGCCTTTTTGCAAATGCTCAAGAGCTTGATCACGGCGGGACAGCGCATACAGGCTCATGATCTGTTCCAGATTCAGCTGGAATTCTCTTCCGGTGGTGGACTTGAAAGTGTGCTGCTTTTTCAGATCCCATCCGTCGTAGCCGTATTTCTTCACCATGTCCCGGTAGTAATCCCTTGCCTCTGTCACATCCACCGCCCAAACATCCTCGCCCTTGCGGATGTTTTCATACAGCTTGGTAAGGGTATTGGAGCCAATGGCTCTCATGGCATAGATCGGCTTCAGAAGACTCCAGCCAAACCGTTTCATACCAGCCATAGATGTGACCGCTTTGATATGCTCGCCGCCTACCGACTTGACCTCGTTTTGCGTGTTGACAGACAGCTGCTGCACCGTCTCTCTGCGCCCTTCCAGGAAGGTCTTGTTGGCATCACGAACTGCCTTGGACACCGCCTTCACCGCTTCGTAAACCTTTTCCAATTGTGTCATGGTCATGTTGCGGATAGGTGTTTCCCCGACAGTTTCTACCAGTTCCTCAAGAATCCCGGACAGCACCTCATCGTAAGCGTTCTGCAGCACAGGATCAGACTCTTTTTGGATCTTTTCGTACTCCGTGTGAAGCTTGGAAAGTTGCTCCCCGATCTTATCACCGGCATTGCGGACATTGTCGATCCGTCGGGAGATGTCCTGAACCAGTTTAGTCTTACCGGCTTTCATAGCCTCTTCCAGCTGCGCCTCCAGATCCCGGATGCGGCTTTCCGCATCAACTGTATCCATGTTGATGGCATCCAGGATTTCCGACACAGCAGACTTCATACCCTCCGGGATGTGCTTGTCCTTGCTCTCATGCAGCAGAAGGTCGTTCAGCTTTTTCACAGCCTTTTGAACCTTGTGCCGCATCTCGGTCTTTTGCCGCCCCTCGGTTCTCCGCTGAGACGCTTCCCGGTACTTCTCCGCCGTCCGCTGCCGTTCCAGCTTCCGTTCCCGTTCCAATAGATCCTTCATGGGTTTGGTAGCTTCTAAGCCAAGAAGCCTCTTGTCCATCCGGTCCAGCTGCCGGGCCATCCGCTTGGCGGTCTCCCGCATTTCGTTCAACTTGGCGGTGTCCCGGGGACCGGGAGCAAAGGAGTATTCAAAGATTCGCCGGTTCAGTTTGTCCAGCCGGTCTTCCAAATCCTCTGCGTTTTGGATCTGATCACGGTACTGCTGAAGCTTCTGCCGCTCTTCATCCGTCTGCGCCGCGCTTTCTAAGGCGTTGGCGAGGAGATAGCGGTTGGAGGTTTCTTCAGAGGGACGGGCCTGGTAGCGGATGTCCTGGTTTGCAGGATCAAATGTTCCCACATTATCCGTAGCACTCTTTACTTGCTCCGGTCTAAATACAACCGTTTCAGTAGGTACGGTAATGCCGTCATACTTCGTGTTATTGATGCTGTTGAACAATTCCGCTGCCTCAACCATGTCACCGATGGCAGTTGCACTTACATCTTGGATAATTTGGAAAGCATCCCCGGAATTTTGGCCGCCCATGATTGTGTTCAAAATAGCATTTACATCGTAAGTACCATAATTCTCAATAGAATAGTCCTCATTTTTCGCAACCGTTTCAAGAAAACGCCGAACTTGCAACCTGCTGACAGTATCTTTTCCATATTGCAACGGATGTTTTACATTAAGATAAACACTGTATAGATTGCCATAGACTCCGGCTTGCTCTGCAGAATCCGTAAAGTAGAAACCTTTTCCGTACATACCGCTGCTTTTTGCTTTGCTTCTGTCAAATACAGTAAACTGCGCACCGCTTCCGTGGTACATAACCTTTGGCGTTCCGTCTGCACTGACAATCAAAGACGAAGGCTTACCGTAATTAAACTCCGGGTCGTTGGACTTGACAAGATTATAAAGATCTGCTACGCTATATCTGGTGGTTGATTCATCTCTAACGGTGTCTGCGCTATGCAAATCTGCATAGGTAAGGCCGGGGATGGAGTCAGCCACTTTTTCTATGTATTTCAGATTGTGGAATCTCTTGTCGTTTGGGTGCTTGGGGTCTTGGAAAATTTCCTCAATAGTTATCCTATAAAGGGAAATGCTATTATCTGGATTCATCCCAAGGGAATACAGCCTGTGATCAAATGCGATTCGGTCAGTAGCAGGAGTTTTAGAGTTGTTGCTATGATGTTCATGAACCTCTGTGTCCAAAAGAATTCCGTTTTCGATAAGTTCCCTTATCGCTGTTAAGGCATCAACAGACAGGCCGCCTCCTCCGGAATGCGCAACAGTATTCCTTTCCCCGTCGCCAGAGATTCTAATTTCCCATCCATCGCCTGTACTTTTTTTCGTATCCTTGTTAATAACACTTCCGCGCTGTTGCTTTAAGAAGGCCTTAAATTCTGATTTGCCCAAGACCATTTCTGGGATTTTTGCAATAGCAACAAGAGCGCCGTCGTACATTCTCCAATCACCAAACCAAGCTCTAAAAAACGGAGACTTTGCACCAAGGTCCATATAGTATTTATGCGCCCACTTTTGTGACTTTTTAAGATCTTCCGCGGAGAACTGATTCACACTCTTTCTGCCGATACTCCGCAAAGTGTGCACGTCCTGGATAGAAATAGGCTTGTTGTACTCTGGATACAACTGCTGGACTGTTGCCCTCGCCTGCATCTGCACCCTGCCGTTGGCAATGTTATCGGAAACATCTATGTCTCCACTGATAACTTCGTCGGTATCTGCCAAATCTTTCTGCTTGACAGTTTCTATTTCCTCGGGTATAATTTCTTCATAGAAAGATGCATCGTTCAACACCGAAGGCACAGTGCTGCCGGAAGTTCTTTGCGGCGCATCTTTCTTTTTTTCATAAATCACTTCGTTGTTTGAATTTTTCAGAAGTTCTTTCAGTTTTCCGGTTTTCGGAGGATATGTCGTAACAAGAATATTATACAAGCCGCCCTCATAGCCGTTCATATAAACAGAGTCCTTGTTGTTACCAATCTCTATAACTGCAAAAGCTTTATCGCCTGATTCTGTGCCAAATTCAACCACCAAGACATATCGATCGTTGACATTTTGGTAGACAATATATCTAGGATCGTTCATTCCTTCGATCATCGCAATAATTTCTTTTGGAGATAGACGATTTAATCTTCCGTTCTCTTCTCCCTCTCTTGTCATTGCATTGTAAGCTTTATCTGCGCTAATTGCTATCGGGTTGTTGTCAATAATATCTCCTTTCTTCTTTTTGGCCCAATAGATAAGCGTAGCTGGTGTGTTAATTCTAACCGGGATGTATGTATTGCCATAAATATCGCCGTTTTCAACTTTCTTCAGCAATTCTAAAACATCCGCTTTGCTTACAGTTCTAGGATCTAGCTTATCTGGATTTTTGGTGGATGGCTTTGCCTGTTGCTGGATACCCTCACTATCCACCGCGCCATAAGCCGTGTAATTGTCGCTTGCCTCCACAAGGGCAGCGGCAAATATTTTTTGCAGTTTTTGCAAAGATTCGCCCATCTGCGCCACAGTCTCTGCTTCCTCAGAACCCGTAGACAACTTGGCGTAGATGTTACGAATGCGCTTGATCAGATTGTCCAGGAAGTTCTTGATAGCCTGCACGACCCTGGCTCCCTCGGGGCTGGACTCCTTCAGCTTTACCAGCTCGTTTTGCAGATTGCCGTCATTAAACAGCTTCTGCATGGAGTCTGCCACCACTTCCCGGAACGCCTCATCATAGCTGACATCCCGGTCCCACAGGTATTCCAGTTCCTTCTGCTTGGCTTTGACTCTCTCATCCATGGACTTTCCGGTCTTGTCGTACTCGTTGATGAGGAAGTCTGCCAGTACCTTATACTGCGCCGGAGCATTGTTCTCGATAAAGTGGGTCAATTCGTGGGCAAGGGTGTACAGAGTCGCGCCCTTACTTCCCGCAAAGGTGTTCAGATCGATATAGATCCGCCCGTCTTTTCCGGTATACATACCGTTAGGCGCGCTGTGCAGATTTCCCTTGGAGTCCCGGAACACCCACTTGCCGTTTACCTTTTCGGACTTGAAGAAGACGATCTCACCGCCCAGGCCCAGTTCATTTAAGAATTTTGCCGTATCCACGCCAACCTTCTGCGCCTTGGATAGAGACTGGTTTGCCTCATCAAAGGCAACGGTGTGACCCTTCATGTCGGTAAAGTATACGCCCCTGGTTCCTTTCGACTTGGTGCCAGCCTCTGCGGCGGCCTTGGCTTCGCTCTGCGCCTGCTTCTGCTTGGCATCATATTCTTCCCTGGCTTTCTTGCCGTAGGCATACAGTTCATAGGACTGGCTCTTGGGCATATTGAAGCTGTCCAGTTTGCTTTCGCTGTAGCCGTACCAGCCTGCCTGGTAGGCGTCGATTGCCTCGTTGATGTAGCTGGGATTTTGGGAATCGACATGCTGCGCCATGAAGTTCGCCGCCCGGACGGTCAAAGTACGGGACTTGGACATAGCTTCATGCAGCATGGCTTCTTGTTCATTGGCATACTCGA
The DNA here is from genome assembly GCA_017397565.1 of Oscillospiraceae bacterium. GTDB lineage: Bacteria > Bacillota > Clostridia > Oscillospirales > Oscillospiraceae > Faecousia. The sequence goes on from JAFQIL010000027.1 coordinate 9,403, forward strand.
TCTCAGACTTGTCAACAACCTTATCGCCCATGTTATAGGTGATCTTTCCGTTGCCGACACTCTCGATCTGTAAGCTTTCCACAGCCTCACCGGTGTCCGTCCGGTAGGTCTTCCCATTCTGGGAGACCTTTGGAGCTTCCTTTGCTGTCGTTTTGGTTTCAGGCCGCCCGGACAGCTTGTTTTGTACCACATTGTAAGCCTGTGTCCGCCGTCCCGCCTGGGTTTCCGGATTCAGAAGCACCGACTGAACCGCCTCTGCCAGCTCCCGGCTGTTCTCCATGACAATCGCTTGTGCCTCTTCTGTCAGGCTGAAAAAATACTCAACAAGGTTATTGGCCTGTTTCGCGGTTAACCCCTGCTCCTGAAGAGCCTGTGTCAGCGCAGCGGTATTCTGCGCAGTCATTTCCGTACTAAAATCTTGCCACATTCTGCCCATAGTGTAGGCATTGACCTTTTTGCCGGAAGAAATTCTGTCATTTACCCCCTGCGCCAAGGCATACTGCGCACTGTCGGCATCAAACTCCATGCCAAGATTCGTAAGGTCTTGGGCGGTTACCCCTCCCAACATAAGCTGCTGTCCTGTTCTGGAGGTGTTTACAGTTTCCGCTATGTTGCCGGGACCGCCAAGAACAAGACCGGAAAGACCGCCAAGCAAAGATTCATAGGCAACCTCTTCCCAGTCCGGCCTGTCTTGCTGGATATTGGTTGCAACCTCTTTAAACCACGGCTCTAAAACCGCCTGAAGGCCTTCTTCCAAAGCTTCGGAGCCAAAATTGCTGCCCATTTTGATGGCGACACGGGCAAGGACATTGTCAACCTTGTCAAGAATACTGCTGGTAATTTTGCTGGAAAGTTTACCGCCAAAATACGGGATTGCGTCCAGCAAGTAAGAGAGTCCCGCCTCAGATCCTCCAACCAATGTCGCATAGGTTCTTGCCTGACCTTTGCTATAGCCTGCGTTGATCATGTCTGCGTAGGCATTGCCGGCTGCACCAATACCCAAGGCAGCAGAACCGGCACCGGGACCGGCGACAGCACCGATAGCCATAGACGGTGCTTGGTTTGCAGTGTTTTGCAAAAAGTCAAACGCTAACTGTCCCAACGAATGACCGAACAATTTCGGACCGTCATCCGCAAGCTCCTCCCGTGCGTTTGCGCCGTAATACTCAAACTGTCCGGTGGGGATGTACTCGTCGCTGCCGGTTACCATGTTCCATGTTCCCTTGATCTGTCTGCCTAAGTTCCCAACAGCTGCCCAAAAATGTGCCTTTAAAGCTGCCATGGTGCTGCCATTGTCGAGTGCGGTGCGTTCGTCTGCCCATCTCTTGTTTTGCCGATCCTGAATAGACTTGTCGTATTCATCCGCCGCAGTTTTGCCGCCCGTATTGTAATGATAAATGAAGATTGCCTTTTCTTCAGGAGTCATGTAGGTGAAGTGGTCATAAATATCATTGTTGGGGTCGTACCACTCGTCATAATGGTTTTCAAGCCAATATTCGTAGTCCTCGTCATAGATAACATCGTACTGGTCGTCTTCCTGTGCACCGTTTTTAGAAGGACCTACAAATTTACTTTTGGCTTCAAAGTCCGCATTGTTAACAACATCCTCAAGCTTGGCCCATTCCTGATAACGCTTGGAAAGGTTGTAATACTGCTCTTTTTCCGAATAAGCAGCTTGCATCTGCTCATATCCACCCCAGGGACTTGTGATCTCTGCCAGTCTGTCTTTCAAAGCCTGCTCAGCTGCCATAGCCTGAGAAGAGTCTGCGTAGGCATAGGGATTAAAGGAACCGATCTGCGCGTATATTTCCGATGCCTCGTCCACAACAGGCTTCATGACATCCATTTCCGTTTGCAATTGTCCAAGGTCAGCATTCAGGTGGCCTTGATAAACTTGGTTAGCTTGGTAGGCTTCCTGATATGCTGCCTCGTTTTCAAATTTGGAGTAGTAATTGTAGACATCTGTGTAGTTCTGCTGAAGTGCCGCCATGGAGTTGCGGAAAGATGCGTCATCCATTTTTTGATCTTGACCAAGGTTTTTGGACAGGTTCCATAAGTCTGTTGATGTTTTGGTATAGATGTCCGCCGCATTTTTATAGGCAGCAAGATCTTCGGCGGAAAGATATCCGCCGCTGCTGATCTTATTGCGGTACTGCTCCAGGATGTCGTAAGCCTCTTTATTCTGCCGCTCCCAGCCGTACACGATTGCAGAGTCGTAGGATCTGTTCTCAGTCGGCGTAAACGCACCTACCCCCGTCCTTCTGTCTTCTGTCGGAGTAAACGAACCTACAGTGCGTCGCCTGTTAGTAGTTGCTTGATATGTGGCCATGCAAATCCCCCTTACTTATACGCGTTTGTTAATTGCCCCAGTCGATTACCGCCCGCACTGCTGCCAGTAGTGGTTTTTTCCTCTTCTCCGTAGTCTCGATATTGGTTATTTAAATCATCCCAAATCCAAAGCTTTCCGTCCTCAGTTCTGTATATAGGCTGCCTTTTACCATTAATTACATCTGATGCACCAGTAATCTCGAGTGGGTAAACCCGTTTTTCCCCGTTAACTTCGATTGTTATATTGTTAGGCTGATAGCCGTTGGCAAACACACCGTTGGCCACATCCGGGTTCACATCATTGGTGTAGGGGTTGACGCCCTTGCCGTAGGTGTATTCTTTATCGCCATACTGGAATACGTAGTTGCCGTCCCCATCTGTGCGCATAAAGTTATAGTATGTTGGAGTTGTAACCTGGCTTGCCTCCCATTGATCCTGCAGCTGCTTGACCTGTTCATCTGTCAGATCGTGCAGCTCCTGATAACCGGAAAAATCACCAAAGCTCGCCTTAACAGCCGCGCTGCTTTCTGCTTCCTGTCTTGCCTGCGCAGCGGCGTTCGCGTCAAAATTAGCCTGCCACTGCTGGTTGGCGATATCCGTGGCATACTGCTGCCAGCCAAAGGCTCTGCTCTCATCGGCTTCTGCCTTCAGAGCATCGTTCTGTGCCTGCCACAGATTCTGTGCGTCCATATATCTACCGTAGGCCATCTGATCCTCAGCACTCAACGCCGCATACTGATTGTAGAGGTTTTCCCCTTCCATCTGATAGCGATCCAGCGCCATTTGGTAATATTGGGGAGCCATGTCGTTGATTCCATTCAGATACCCCTGGTAAGCCTGCTGCCCGGCATTCTGTGCCCATGTGTTGCCGTAGCCGCCGGTCATGGTGGAAGCCTGTCCCATGGTGTCTTGCATGGCCATCTTACCCTGCTGAATGTAACGGTCCACCATCTGTTGGTACATCCCGTCATCGGCAGCATTGTACTGGAATGGGTCTCTGTTCTGCCAGGCATCCCGGGCAGAGTCCAGTTCTGCCTGCTTGCCGAAGGTATACTCTCCCGGCCTTGTCGCCTTGTGGGTCTCATAGGCCTGGTATTTCTTCTTTGTGTCCTCGCTGTCCTGATAGGGTCTGTAATTGTATGCCATGTTCTTCCTCCTTACTGAAGACTGAGTCGATAGTTTCCGTTGGTGATCTTTTCAAACTGTAGCCCAGCCACCACCAATGTCCCAGTGACTTCGGCACTGTTTACGATCATCTTGTTGTTCTTAAATATCGCTACCGGGTGCTCCGCATCTGCGCTGTCGAACAGTTCCAAGCCGTCAGGCTTAAACTTTGCCGCCGCATTATAAACATCGTTTCCTTCCGGATCTGTCGTTACCTGATAGATAGCAACACCGTAAACAGGATTTCCGTCATCGTCTTCGTCGATCTTGCCGGTCTTGATGTAGGCGTTGGTCTCGATTTTGCTGACCCTTCCATCGATGCCCTCGATCTCCTGTTTGGACGCATAGTTTTGCGTCAGGTTCTCCGAGGTCGCCTCGAACCGGGCATTTGTTTCTTCCTGAAACGAACCAAACTCTGACTGCGCAACATATGTACCGCTCAGTTCTGCGCTGATTTTTTGGGAAAATTCCGACACAAATTCAGCATTCTTGATGATCAGATCCCGTATCCCGGCGAACGTCTTTTTGGGGGCGGTTGCGTTCTTGACTGCCTCAGAAACAGAGCTTGCTGCCTTTTCCATAACCTGCGTCTGTTCTCTGTCCACAATCTCAAGCGCAAGGTTCAGCTCGTTGGTCATCTGATACAGATAGCTTTTAATCTGTTGAAGCATTCCCCGGTCTGTTGCCGCGTTGATATCCGGGAGTCTAAGTGTATAACTCATGAAACGTCACTCCCTTGGGCAATGGATTTCGTAATTGAGTAGATCCGGCAGTCACCTTCGCCCGTGATCTTGATGCGCATATAGTCGCTTCTCCTTGGGTGGATGGGGATAGAAAAACTTCTAAGGCTTGTCCCCGTAATGGTGTAGATAGGATGCCAGGAAGTTTCCATGTCGTACTGCACCCATACCGTAGCTTTTGCGCCGATCTCCATGGACATCCTTATCACCATGCGGCACAGATATTTCATGTCCGGCAAGGAAAGTCCGATCTCTCCTGTTTGTGCCATCCACTTTACCTTGTCTTCAGTAGCGATCTCCGATCCCACTAAGGTTACGATTTTCCCGTCTGCAAGCCCGTAAAGAAACTCATTGCAGCTGCACATCTGCGTAAGGTTTATGTTGTCTTCCCGGTGCCACAAGCCTTTTCCGAGGTCATAAACGAACAAACTCCTGTCATTGCCGGATGCCATAGACACATAGTATTTCCGGTTATGAGAAGCCGCTACCGCACCGTGGTAGTTTACCTCGCCCAGTACAGAGGATATCTCTACCGGAAGCGACCCGTCATACACGCAAATGCCGTTCCGGGACTTATACAGAAGCTTTTCATCCACGATAGCAAGGCTCTTGTGACAATCCCTTTGCACGCCTCGACATTGGGTGGTCTGCATCTGATAGTTGGCGGGATAGCTGCCGTAGACCTTGTGCAGCCAATTCTCCTTGAAAAATACGGGATAGCCAAGGTGCGTCACCGCTCCGGTAAAAGCGCCGTCTGTGCCTACGGAGACCGCGTAAGAGTCTGTTGAGATTCCCTGATAGCAATACCAGTTCTTAAAATCGCCAAGCTTGCAGGCGTAGATTTCGTTTACCGTCTTTCCGTCCACAGTTCCGTACTTACAGCCCCACAGGCGGTTATTGGACTCCGTCACAAAGTCCATGTCCGGCATTTTTCGCTCCACACTGATTTCATTCGTAATAGACACCGGTCTTTTCAATACACCGTTGATCACAAAGCTGTCCTGTGTCACAATTTCACCGTTTCCGTCCCTTGTAACGTCCGGGATCGCCAAGATCACACAAGTGCCGCTAAGGTCTGCCAGCATCTGCTGATCTTCCAGTAAAGCACCGTCTTCTGCGTCTGCATCGATCAGATCGCCACCGTCCAGCCCGCCCAAAAACACGCCGTCACCTACGGAGAATGGATTGGCAATGCCCGGTGCTGATATCTTGATGTAAGGTGTCATGCTGACCCATGTCCCGGCGCTTTCGGAGTATTGCATCAATGCGTTGGGCGTTACCGAGGTGTCGACCCAGTATCCGGTTTGCTCCTCCGGGGCTTCATCTTTCGGCGTTGCCGCGATCTCCGTGCCATCCTGTCTGCACAGGCTGAATCGCACCTTGCCTGCAGTCTTTTGCACCGCCGCGATAGCGCCTTTGTCGCTGTGAACCTCTGTGTTTATGTATTTCCCGTCCGGAAATATCACCGCATAAGCGCCCATGGAAATCACAGTCTTTTCACCGTCTGTCAGACCCAAGTCTATCGATTTTTCGCCAATCACAAAAGCGCTTCCATCGACATAGCAAAGGTTTGTTTTTTCGATCAAACCGCTGACGTTTTGAGCATCTTCCTTAAATATTCCCCTTTTCTTCCGGGGAGCCAGTACCGGAGCGTGGTCTGAGGTCATGTTCTCCATATCGAAAAACTCATTCTCTCCGATCCGAAGATTATGGTTGTAGCCCCCGAAGTTGTCGATCATGCTTCTTGCTCTGCTGACAGAGTTCAGAAACGGATACATACCATCAACCTCCCCAGTGGAAATCGTTATGTCCAGCCAGCGGCATATGGGTTCGCGTATACCACCTGGCGTAATCTTCAAATTCCTTGTTGTAAAGCAGAACCGCATTGTTGTAATCGTCATACTCCTTGTTGAGAAGATGCACCTGCGCTTCCAACCACCAAACATATGCCGTGCTGTATGGCTCCGGTATTAACAGTTCCGCGTCTTCTGTGCCATATCCCGGAAACTCCGTGATGGCAGGGTTCTCATGGGTCTTTATGATCTGCTGAAATACCCGCTGATCCACCCTTTCCAGCCATTTGACCTTCTGCTCCGTGTCTACGGTGTTAAATTGTCTCGCGTCAAATTCCGCGATTGCATCCATTAGCTTCATAGCTTTCTCCCTTCGAAAAAAGGGGAGCCAGTTGCTCCCCTTGTCTTACGGTCTGGTTTTGGCTGCCTGTTCCAGCATATATTCGATCCGGGCATCCAGGGCTGCCTGGGCCTTCTGAGACCGTTCGCACTCTGCCTTCACCTCGGGCGGTACCAAAGAGGTCTTGCCCCGGGGAAGAATGTACTTCTTGCCGTTGATTCCGATGATAAAATTCGTCTCTTCGTTTGCTGCACCGCGGGGAATAAACACCTCTACGCGGCCATCAGCCTTTTTTTCAGTCTTCTGTTCCATATTGTCCTCCTGTTTGTGTGTGGGGGCGGGAGCCCGCCCCCGGCGTAATTAACCAAAGGTGTAAACGCCCTCGTAGTTCGTTTCGTCAATGCCGCTGTAAGAAGAACAGCTCATGACCCGCAGAATCCGCTCGGTGTACAGCACGGTAGCGCCATTGGTTTCCAGCTTGTAGCCGACGGTGCTGAACTGATTCAGAGGACCGCCGATCTCATCCTTATCGTGGATGATCATCTCCAGCGCACCGCCCTCGGGATCGATGATGCCAAAAGATTCTTTGCCGAAGAAGAAAGTTGCGTAAGTCATAGTGCCGGCCTTGTTCACATAAGCACCGCCCAGAACGGGTGCAAAGACATTTTCAATGAACCGGCAGCCGTGGAGCTCACCGATCTCGCCGTTGTAGATTTCCTCGGGAGATGCGTACTTGTGAGCCTCGACCCAAGCATCGGACTTACGCAGATCGTAAGCCACGGAGGGATGGATGACGGCATAGTACTTGCCGTTAATGGTGGGAACGCGATCCTTCTTCAAGATCGTTACGGCCTTGGCAACCATATCAGGAGTCAGCACTGCCATAACAGTGTCAGAAGCCTCCATCAGGTTGCAATCAGTGGGAGTAGCGCCGGACTTTGCACCGGTAGCCAGGGTGATGTTGTCGCAGTAGAGCACATTGGTGTTGACCAGCAGAGCATCCCGGATCAAGGTCTCCTGGGTCTCTGCGGCGGAAGCGCCCATCTCCTCGGTAGCGCCCAGGATCACGGGATCATAGGCCCGCAGCTCCAGCTTGTCAGAGATGGTGGCGTAAGTACCGTACTGCTTGATTACGCCGGTCTTGGAGCTCATGCCGAACTTCTGACCGGTCGGAATGACACCTTCCTGCAGTTCGGTAGCCTTGTCGAAGGTGTTCCACTTACGCCACTCCACGGTAGTACCGCGGCCCTTGGGCAGGGGCTGCCGCTTGGCGAACTGGGCGTAATACATATCGATCCGGGCGTTCTCCAGCAGCTCGGTGTCGTAGAACACCTTCATCTCACCGGAGAGGGTGTTCTTTTCATCAAAGGGAGTTGCCGCACCGGTATGTGCGTTGACATAGTTTTGTGTGGTGTTCACCAGAGTGCCGGCCTCAGCAAACAGCTGCAGGTTCAGCATGGCGAACAGGATGGAATAAATCTTCTTCATAATTGTTTTCTCCTTTTCCTCAATAATTGATGTTGAGGGGAGAAACGGAGTCATCTCTGACCGGGATATACCTTTTCTCCCCTTGCGTCAGCGTCAAAGATCCGCTTTTTAAGAGCTGCTCTTTGCTCTTTGCTGGCGTGTCTGTAATCGAATGTACTGGTGGAGGGAGCCATACCCGAAATGCCGTTTTCTCCGGGAATCTGTGACCCGGACTGGATGGCGTTGGAGATCTTTTGGGCAGTCTGCTGTGCGGCGGCTTGTACCGCTGCCTTGTGCAGCTCGTCATAGTGAATTGCATTGTAGGCCTGCTGGATCGTCAATCCGACACCGGGCGCAGTCATCCGCACAAAGGCTGGATTCTGCATTTCCGCACGCAGATCGAACTGCGGCACTGTCTTCTTGAATTCCTCAGCCTGCTGCTCAAGCTTCTGAAGGTGCTGATCGTACATCTGCTGCTGGATAGTTCGGTTCTCCTCTGCCTTGCGCCGCTTCTCGTTGATCTCGTGCTGCTCCAGCTTGCGGACCGTAGCTACATCCAGCCCCTTTTCCTCTGCGATCTTGGCGTAGTAAGAATCGTCCTGTTGAATTGCTTTCGAAATTGCCTCATAATCCAGCTGTTCAACATCCAATCCGAATCTGCTTGCCATGATCTCCAAGGCAGGGGTAAGCTTCTGTAAGGCATCCTGAGCCTGTCCCGCTTCACGCAGGCGGCCCTTGATAACACCCTGCATCTGCTTGTTGTATTCCGGGTCTGCCATGATCTCATCCCAGGACATCCTGGTTGCTTTCGGTGTATCTTCCTCCGTGGGCTTGGTTTCCGCAGCGGCGACCTGCTGTTCTTCCTGTTTGGCAGCAGGCTGTGCCTGTGCCTTTGTAGGAAGGTTATACGCCCGTTTTCTGATCTTGGACTCAGGAACGCCCAATTCCCGCAGTCTCTGGTGCCCGTCGTCGGCACGGTTTTCGACCGTTGCGGCTCCTTCTCCTGCGTTGCCACCGTCGCCGACGCCTCCGGAAGCGCCTTCACCGGCAAACAGCTGAAGGTTGAGCCATTTTTCAAATTTCATCGAGTAAAGCCTCCGCTAATAATCTGCCGCTAAAGGGGCGGCGAGTCCCTATATAATGCCTTTTGGCTTATATACTTACTGTCTTACCTCGTAGGTAAGGTTTTCCGGATAGTATGTCTGCAACATTTCAAATCCTGTACAGACCGTATCAAAGATCAATGTCGTAACACTCTTCATCCGTGTGATCGGGACACAGCTTAGCTCAGCGTCGCCCTCTTGCAGCTTGATGATGGGTGACTTTGCGCTTTCCTGGGTGTAAAGGGTCCCGATGTTACCTGCCAGTGTGTACACCAGCGCAGAGGCCGCAGCGCAAACCAGGTCATGCCCGGATTCCCCGCTGTGGGCATGGCCGGTCACCGTTACCCTGTGGTATTTTCTGTTATAGATAACCTCGATCATGCCTTAACCTCCTTTCACCTGTGCTCCGTCGGGCTGTGAGGCGTTCTGTGACCGCTCCCGGGCGTTACGCACGATTCCGTGCTCTTTCTTCTGAATACCGCTGACATTGTCTGCCTGCGTCACGGTAGGCTGTGGGGCAAACTGCTGCGCAGCCTCTCCCATCACCCGCACCATGTCCTGATAGATCATCTGCTGCATCATGGGATCTGTTGCCATGCCCATTGCCATCTGCAGATATTTCATAAGCATTTGGTGCATTGTGCCCATCTGTGCGATGCGCTGCATGATGGTGTCCTTTTCGTCGAAGTCCATCATCTCCAGGCACATCAGGCTTTGGTCCGTCATTTGGGGATTGAAGAAGCCCATTTGGAAAAACTGCAAGGCGAGCTCGTTCTGACTGACCTTTGTATAGACACTCTTCTTTTGCGCAGAGATCTTGATATCGAACACAGGAAGTCTAAAGCCCATGTCCTGACCGAATGCGTTGCCTTGGTGCTGTGGCTTGATCCCTGCGTTGGAGTAGCTGGTAAACTGCTCCATACCCATCTGCCCTACGATCCGGAACTGCCGGGGGATGTCATATCTCTCCCGGATCAGCTCGATGCACATCTCCACAACCTGGCTGTATGCCCGGTAGGAACTTTTCGTGCTGTCCCGGCTGCCCTTGCCGCTGGCCTCCTGAAGCGCTGCGATGGCGGAAGCAGCTGTTACACCGGAAGCGCCTGTTCCTGTGGCGGTTTCCGTATTGCCGCTGGTCTGCCGAAGCTCGTCAATGGTCTGTTCCAGCACAGATATGTAGTTACCATCCAGTGAGTTATGCTCTACCCGCCGCAAGGAGGCTTCGTCCACATTGCCCTGCACGTGAACGATTGGCTTGTCCATATCCAGGAACTCGTCCTCGTTGACGTTGCCATCCTTCCTTGCGAAATATCTCGGCACCGCGCCAACTCGTGCGTTCTTCACATAGGCTGTCTTTAATAGATCGATCTCCGTCTGCGGATTGCGGCACAGATCCACATAGCCGTAGCCGCAGGGAGATCCTTCCACGGGGAACAGTGCATCAAATACGAAGGGGAACTTACCATGGTCGTACAGGCCTCTCTGTGCCCTCTTAGGGTCATTCTCTGTGGCGTACAGAACCACATCGTCCACAAACTTGACGTAGTGCAACACTTTCTTGGGGCCTGCATACTTGTGGTAGTAGGCATCTATCACAGTAGCCTTGTCGCTGGTATCCACCGCGTCGTCATACAGGAACTTTGTAGACACAAACCCGGTACTCTTCAGCTTCCCTGCCAGATCCGGATAACGCTCCATCAGCGCATCCTTGTCGTGCAGCTCTGTGTGGAAGAAGTAACGGCTCTTCTGAATATCCGTAACACCCGGCTCCCAGTATATATTCAGCAAGGACACTCTCTCGATGCTGATATCGCCAAGGCCGTTCAGCTTCGACTGATCCCACACGACCTTGTAAACACCGGTGCCGGTCTTCAGCTTTTGCCACATCACATCGTTGTATGTGGCCTCAAAGTTGTTCTGCTCAAGCACACAGGGGACGATGTCAGAAAGCTTCTGTGCCTCCTGTTTGTCCTGTTCCTCTCGGGGTAAGATGTTCGGCTCAGGGTATGCCTCGATGGCATCTGCGTGCTTGGATGTGATCACATTGTGCAGCCAGCCTGATTTGCTTTGGAAACCCTTGCCGGAGGTAACACCTTCTTTCTGGATCTCCGTGTCATTGCGCAGCTTCCACCAGTTCTCGCTGGCGAGAATCCGCTGCTCCGTCCGTGCCTTGCCGGACTTATATTTTTCCAAAACCGCCAGCAGCTGCTTGGTCTGCTCTTTTCCAACAGGAGCAGCCGCTTTCTGCTGCGGTGCTGTCTCTTTCTGAAACTCCATAAGCGCCTCCTACATGCGTTTCTTAAGCTGATCCAGCGGGTCACTGAGGATCGTCCGCTTCTCCACCGGCCTCAGCGGCTCTATGGGGCGGGACATACACATATACCGCCATTCGTCGGCAATGTGATCCTCCAGTTTGCTGTCCAGGTCTTCCGGTTTTGTCTGGTCATACATCATCAGAGGGATAGTACGAATGAATCCCTTGCAGTTGTCGAATACATACATCCGGGCAAAGCCGTTCTCGTCAAACTGCAGCCGGTAATGGCATTGCATCCATCCGGGAATCCGCTCATGATCGCCGGGCGTGAAGTACACCCCATACTTAATCGCAGTGTCCGCAATGCTCTCGCCCCGGGAGCTGTCCCAAATTGCCGGGTCTGCCACGCCCAGGATATCCCTGCCCTTTAACCATGGGTGTGTGCGCTCTACCTTAGCGATCTCTTCAAACTGCTTGTCCGGTGTCCACTTAACACCCTCGTTGGGGACATTGGTACAGCCGTACATCTCCATGATCCGGTAGATCACGCCGTCATAGTCAACAGCCCACCAGGCACAGCTGAAGGGCTTTGCATAACCAAAGTCATAAGACCTGTAGATCGTCCAGCCTCTGCGAGAGCCGCTGTTCATGTCAAACGCAGGGATTACGTGTGTCCATCTGCCTTGTTCCTTGGCTTCCTGTGTTGTGATCCCCGCCTCTTTGCACTTTGCTGCATCCGGCTCTGTGCGGAATTCCGTGAAATACTGCCCTTCGAATGTGTCCCAGTCGCCATATAGTAGGGCATTTCGCTCCTTCTCCGGCAGTAGCGCCAAAGAACCAAGGTAATCCGGGTTGTCTTCCAGCAGCGCCTTGTTGTCGAATACCGTGGCGGGAATGAATACCCTGTCCCGCTTGATGGTCTTTGTGGTGCCGTCCGGCATCTTCACATCCACCATTTCCACAATGGTCTCCCCGGGCGCTGCCGCATCGATAAACCTTTGCTTCACCCAACCGTGCCCCACACCGCCGGGGTTCGTGGTGGCTCTTATGTAGCATCGGGTCTTGTGGATGCTCTTAGGCTTCTTGGAGGGTCTGTTCCGGGAGAACATGTAGCTGTATTCATCCCAGGTAAAGTGCGTCAGCTCGTCAAATCCAATAAAGTCGTACCGCTTGCCCTGATAATTGGTCTTATCTTTACTGTGCTGCATAGATCCAAAGAAGATCTTTGCGCCGCTTGGGAATACCCAGCAGTGCTTTGACTCGTTGTACCTTGCTTTAGGGAACGCCAGTGAATATATCGCAAGGCTTCGGTCTATCAGCTCACTCAGCTGTGGATATGTCTTCCGGAAGATAATTCCACGGTAATGGGGAATGTGTACCTGCCTTAACGCCTCCGCTAACAGGGCGTCAGACTTGCCACCACCCGCTGCGCCGCCGTATAGACATTCATACTCCGGCCGTTCCATAAACCGCTGCTGCTTCTCCTGAGGACTCCATACAACATTCATGGATTAACCTCCTTTAACCGGCGGCAGCAGTACCACACCGGTCTCATCGTCATCATCACTATCCGCCGCAGCCTGCCGCTGCAGATTGGCGATCCTGGCTTCCTGTTCTCTGCGATCCAACTCAGACTTCAGCATTTGGATCTCCTTCAGATCCTTCAATGCCGCAGTGATCTGCCGCAAACCGGAGCGATCGACAATGCCACCCTCTCTGGCTTCCCTATACTCTGTGGTTTCTTCGGTAGTGCCGTTATCTGTTTTGATCTTTCTGGTGACGATGACCAGATCCAATTCGTTTACGGCCTGATCCAATTTGGTCAATAACTTGTCCGTGATCCCCTCGATTCGGGCCATTTTGTCAGCTGTTTTGTCACTGATTTTGTCTATGATTTTTGCTTGCGTTTTGCTTGCATTTTGCTGACGGTTGCTTACCCAACCTTCTTTCTTTGCCCTGCGGGCAATTGTGGCCTGATCTAATCCATATTTCTGCGCCAGCTTACGGTAACTGGTTTCCGTAGTGATGTATTCTGTTTTGATCTTTTTCCAGTCAGCCATGCGCCTCCCTCCTGTATACTTTCATCGTAACATTCCAATCGTCCCCCCCCTAAAAGCGCAAAAAAGAGGAGGCCGAAGCCTCCCCTTTGTTCCTTAGTTGTTGATGTCTATATCAGGCAATGCGGTATAGAAGTGAACCTTGTAATGATACGGATCAGTTACTGTTCCTGAGATATCCTCTACAACATAAATGACATATTCATTCAGGTATATGTAATTCTTCTTGTACTCGCTTGCACCTGTCTTGCAGGTCACAACAAGTTCACTATTGCTGTTGTTGGAAATGCTCATATAACCTTCCATTTCCATGACAATCAAATCTGTTCTGGCGTTATAGACGGTGATTTTCCGTAAGCACTGGAAGTTGTCTGCTGCTTGTGAGAGATTGCGATTTACATTATCGGCAGCTCTGCAACCAGCAAACATAGTGACCACCATCACCAAAACCAAAAGAATTGCGAATAACTTTTTCATAATGTTTTCCTCCTAAAATGTAAAGTGTAGTTATAATATCTGTAGCAATATTGAAAGTTTGCCACAGGATATCACTTGTTTTTGCGAGCCTCACGCTTTGTTTTGCGCCCATAGCACGGTTCTGTGCGAGTGTTCTCTCCACAGACCTTGAAATAGATGCAGCCTCTGCACGGATACTTAGCCATGGTCAGCACCTTCTTCCACCACTCCGAACAGTCTCATTTCGGCTCTTGTGCTTTCAGCAACATCATTTTTGCTACTGTTTCAATACTTGCACCAACGCTTTCTAACATTTCGCAAAATGCCGTTGCATAAGAAAAAGAGTTGACTTTTTCGTTTTCCTCAAATTCGGTATAAAGTTTCATAATCATTCTCCTTCCGCAGGCTGTTTGAGCCATTTGCACCAGCAAGCATCACAAGCGTCCCATCCATATTCGTCTTTGGCGCAGTCCCAATCCATTTTTGGAGGACATCCATCAGCAACAGCGCTTGTAAATATCTTTGCAATTTCCTCATCACTCATAGCCCGGATGCGGTCTGCGTTGGTCTGTGGCTTGGTATTGTATAAACGGCATTTAATCCGACTTCTTTGCACTATCCAATATGGATGCTCTGGGTCGTGCACGACATCTTCTCCGTATGGATTCTGCAAGCACTCGCCTTGTGTCGTTCCTCCTATTGCCTTAAAGTAGCAACACGAACCGCACTTGTTCGTAAGGTCAATTTTTGGAAGCATAATCATTCTCCCTCTCTCCTTTCTCATTTCACAGGATGAAATTCTTTGACGAGCTCCTTTTCTTCTGGATAAAGCAGCTTGTCCTTGATAGCCATGAAGTATGCCTGTTGCCACGGAATCTCTATTCCGTATATTGCACGAATCGTATTGTATATAAAGTCTGCTTCTTTCGCTCTCCGAATGTGCCGTGCGTATGCTACTTCATCCATCCTCATTCCCTCCGTCCATCTTTGCCCCGCAGTTGGGGCAGTAATCGCTGGCGGTTATACTGACCTTCTTGCAAGCGGTGCAACAATAACTCCCAATAAATCCGTTTGGTTGTATTGCCCATGGTTCCCACCGCCCATGCACCACAACAACAGAATCTTCTTTGGCTTTTTGCAAATAGTGGTGCATCATCTGTTCCACACGGAATGTTGGAATCAACCTCGCACCGTTTGTGTAAAATTCCTTGTGGTCTCTAAATGAATAATCCTCAAGGAATACCGCCCAATCTTTGGGAAAATTCATACAATCACCCATTGTCAGTTCTCCTTTCTCTTTCTCCATGTGACCAACGGATTGCAGTTTAGAACGCAGCGCATAAAGTTGGT
Organism: Oscillospiraceae bacterium; assembly: GCA_017397565.1. GTDB lineage: Bacteria > Bacillota > Clostridia > Oscillospirales > Oscillospiraceae > Faecousia. The sequence continues at coordinate 24,455 of JAFQIL010000027.1, forward strand.
AAAACTCTTACCCTCGATTCTTTCTATTGGATAACCATATTTGTCCCTTAATTTCATTCTCCATCTCTCCTTTCTCCGTAGGAACAGAAATCGTCAGGATTGACAATTCCAACCATTTTCTTGTTGCAAACACCATCGCACAAGCCTTTGAAACCTAAGTGCTTGCAATCCTTGCACCGCACCACTGGAACAGCATCAATTTTCAACGCGTTGACAATGTCATCAGCATCAGCTACCCAATTTCTTGTCACACATCCACCACCCCACGGCTTCGGTCCGGCTATTCGTTTGTCATTGATAGTTAGGCAATTACCCTCGCAACCTCTGATTTCTTCTATTACCACAGTTTTGCCATTCATTGTCATTTCCCTACCTTCCCATTCCTGTCGCAATTGTGCCACTTTTCGCCATCAAAGCAACGATAAAGTCCGCTCGTTCCAGTTGGATATGGATAACCAATAATGGGTGGGTCATATTTCTTAAACATCCTCATTCCCTCCGTCCATCTTTGCACCGCAGAACGGACAATGCGTGAACCGTTCTTTCCACCGCTTAACAACCTCTCTGCTGTCATCCTTGAACACATTCTCGCACACAGAGCAATCTATTCCGTGTTTAATAATTCTGCCCACGTGGTCAACAGTATGGCTGTCGATCCAGTATCCATGCACCACTTCCACGGCATCCACGGTAGGCTGTTTTTCAATAATTGTCAGAATCTCATGCTGCCGTTGTGCAATCCGTGTAAACCAATCAGGATCATAAGGCGCGGTTCTTGCCACCTCGCTTATAGTTCCTTGAATGTCGGTAATCAGTTTTTTGACATCAATCAGTAGCTTTTCATTTGCCATCTTCCAGCATCTCCTTTATAGTTTCGTCAATCATCTGCACAGCATCAGCCAAGGCTTTTCCGGCACTATCCGTCAACCCATAGGAAACACCCTCGATAATGCCCAATCCTCGTTGGATGGTGCAGATTTGGCTGATTAGCTTTTCATTTGCCATCTTCTGCCCTCCTGTTCCATGCTTTGATTGCCGCTTTTTCCGTAGGATAATTGCGGTATGTTCTGCCAAGACATTTTGTGTCTTTACATCTTGGGAAAAAGCCTTCAGGTTTCCAGTGGTTATAGCAACTGCGTTTGTGGCCGATTTCTGCTTCTCCACCGCAAAACGGACAAGACTTTAATTCAGCCATCTTTCAATTCCTCCTCAAACATATTTTTCTGCCGCGGCATATCGAAATTGCACCACAGAACCTCTGTCCGCTGATCCGCGTTCTGATTGTAGGATTTTCGGGTGATCCTGCCCCACCCTTTCAGTTCATGGTCGTACATCTCATGTGGGTACCCGGAAAGAATCACTGGGCCTTTGTGCTGCAGGAGTGCTGCCAGCAGATCAATGTGATCCTGCTCAGTCATTTCGTACCGGTACTGCTTGCCGCCTCTCGTGTCCAGCAGATACGGTGGGTCTGCATAGATCAGAACATTGTCAAAGTTAAAGCGCCGAATAAGATCCAGTGCCGGCCGGTTTTCAATTTGTACCTCTTTCAGCCGCCCACACAGTTGCTGTACCAGTTCCGGCATCTTCGCCCAGTACCTTGCTGCATAACTACCTTGGCGTCCTGCAATATCGATTTTGAAACCGGTCTGAGTATAGGTCTTGAAACCGTATCCCATCTTGGATCTGATAGCAAAGCGGTAGGCTCTGTCCAGAGGATCTGCGCCCCGGTTTTTGTGCGCATCATCGAATACATCACGGGCATAGGGTGTCAGGTCTATAAGTCTGGACAGTTCTTCCGGTTGCTCCCGGAGGACAGTGAAGAAGTTCACGATGTCGCCGTCTATGTCGTTAATGGTTTCGATTGCAGAAGGCGGCTTGTTGAACAGCACCGCACCGCTGCCGAAGAACGGCTCCAGGTACGACCGGTGCGGAGGCATCAAGGAAACAATCTCTTCTGCCATGCCCCACTTTGCACCGGGGTAGTTAAGTAATGCGTTCATCGTATTCTCCTCTCAAACAGTGATATCTGTTCCCCTGCGTCTGCAACAAACTTTGGCGGATCGTCCAGCATCCTCCACCGGAAAGTCCTATCTGACGGGACCTTCCGTTCCACTTCCATCTGAAAGCGCCGGTCAAAGTCATGAACCGTGTGGCCGTCTGCCTTAAAGGTCACCGGACTGTCTGTGTCCCATTTCAGAAGTAAGGCCCAGTGATCCGGGTAATTACGCCAAAGGTTGCGTAAGGAATCCACGCCCTGGTTGTGGCAGAACCAGCAACCATCTCTGCAAGATATCTCGTAGGAAGGTCCCAGGCACCGCCCATATTGGCAGTACAGGCCACACAGATCCTCTTCAATGCCGAACTCCACCAAGGGAGCCCGTTTCCATTCGTTCAGTTGCCCGAACCTATCAGGCTCGTCAGCAGCAATACCCAAATACTCCACGATATTTCTTTTCCCGCGCCTCGTGGGGCGCTCGGCGGAGAGGGGGGTGTTCTGACCTTGTCGATTTTGAGTTTCCGGCACCATGGGGATATCTGACATGGGAATCCTTGTATCCGGTACCCATGTATGCTTGAGCTTCTGGCAATAGTTGTATCCGGTGTTGGGAGGGAATCCTGTAATCGTTCCCTGCACTCTGTGGCTTGGCATTCCGCTTGAGTCCGGCTTGACACCACGGATTCCACAAGTCCGGGAAGCCGAGGATCGATCCGGGCTTGAGCCCGTCTCTCTCTCTCTCTCTCTACTTGAACAGATTGTGAACGGCGTACCGGCACATGATAAAACATCTGCTCATAGGTCTTTTTGCTGCCGTCCTTGTTCCGGGCACACAGATGTTCTACATCTATCCGGTACAGATTCCAGATCCGCTCGTCCATCCGAGCTTTGAATTCCTCCATAGGCGGCAGATTGGCGGATACGGTATCCGTTGCCCACACATCGGTGGTGGTTATCCTATCCAACGGTAAATTCCTGGTGAAGATCACATCCAGCATTTTCAGACTGTCCTTGCCGTAGGATATTCGGGCTATGTATTCAGGCATGCCCACACCTCACACTGCCACGGCGTTATGGAACTGCGCCATAGTGTCCAGCTTGCCGACGCCCCACTCCGGGAAGTTCGCCCGGACCATAGCTTCCGCCAATGGTGGGCAGACCGCGTTGCCGCACCGAGCTACCTGCTTGTTCTTGCCGTAGGCGTTACCCATGTAGTCCTTTTCAATCTGATAGTCCACCGGGAATCCCATTGCGTTATAAAGCTCTCTGGGTGTCAGCATCCGCAGAGTGATATCCGCAATGAAATAAGCAATGCCCCGGATGATCAGCAGGATAATCTCATCTTCCTTCAGATCATAGCCGCAATACTTGTTCAGAAGTTCCCGGATCTGCGGCCACCGGCCAAGATCACGCCCCTGCTCCACCTTTGCAAGAACTGCTCTGCATTCGGCATATTCCAGGCCCTGGGCGGTGATGGTGTTTAACGTGTCAGTGGGGTGTTGCCCCAGCTCCTGCCCCTTGAACTTCACCACATGGGCAGAGCACAAACCATGCCGCGGCAAAGCGGTAACTGTAGACAGTGGGTCGCCAACTCTGTCGCCGCAGCCCTTATATTCGCCATTAAAATACTTGTCGATGTGAGCACAGACCACCGCCTCCCTGTCGTGTGCCGTCACAGTATGCAAAGGCTGCACCGCATCCAGAGGATTGCCGTTGCCGTAATATTCCACCAGCTGTGCGCTTGCTAAGCCGTAGCGGTTGGCTGCATCCACCGTCTGGATGGGATCTCTAACTGATTGCCCACGCACCTTCTCTGTCTGCTCTGTGTGGTATTGGATCAGATTGGCAGCAGACAACACCTGCCCGCCGGCAGAACGTATTGTATGTACTGGCTCATTTGCCGCAGATCCAACACTTCCACCTGTGTTGCTGAAAGTGAACGGCGCCATAATCGGCCGTGCCACCTCATGTGACCCTACCGCTGTTACCGTAGTCAATGGTCTATCAACACTCTGTGCAGCGTTGGCAAATTTTTGCTGAACAATGAAAGGCTTTCCGCTCTTGATGGTAAACTTGTCCACACCGCGGATTACCCGGCGCAGGGTGTTGTCTGCCAAAGGCCGGATTGCGTTGACGCCGTACCGCTCCTTGATTTCCTGCTTGCTGTCGAAGATAGAATAGTTGGGCAGTGTCCAGTCGATGATTTCCGCAGCAGAACGCCACGGTTTCAATTGTCCGGTCTTGACTTCCTCACTGTCTCGGGGTGCATGTGTCCGCTCCGGCCAGACAATCGGCTTACCATCGCAACGGGCAATTAGTGCAAACCGTTTCCGGGTGGTAGGCGCACCATAGTCAGCTGCTATCAGTTCCCGGTACTCCACCACATAGCCCAGCTCCTCAAGCTGTTTGATAAACTGCTTGAAGGTCTTCCCGGAATGTTTCTTCACGGGTTTGCCCTTGCGGACAGGCCCCCAAGTTTGAAACTCCTCTACATTCTCCAACATGATCACTCGGGGACGGACGGTACCCGCCCACCGCAACACGATCCAAGCAAGGCCCCGAATCTTCCGGTCCCGGAGCGCCGCGCCCTTTGCCTTGGAGAAATGTTTGCAATCCGGAGAGAACCATGCAAGGCCTACCGGACGGCCCTTGCAAACCTCCACAGGGTCTACATCCCAGACGGATGCTTGCAGGTGCTCTGTGTACGGGTGATTCGTCTTGTGGAGTAGGATTGCGTCCGGGTCATGGTTGATAGCAATCGCTACCGGTCTTCCTGCCGCCAACTCAATTCCCGTGGAAGCTCCGCCACCGCCGGCAAAGTTGTCCACAATGATCTCGTCAAAAATATCTATTTGGCTCACAACCCTAACCTCCTCTTTATGTACGCCATCCGCATATCCCACCACTTCCAGTAGTTGCCGCAGGGGATGTTGCACAGATGCTCCGCCTTGCAGTCCACGCAAGGACCTCTCTGCAGAAACTCCCGCACATCGTCAGGGTGACTGTACTGGAAGAACTTTCTGTTTTTCTCCGGTCTTACCAGTCTTCTGGCCATGGCGTTGATCTGCTTCTGCCGGTACCGATACCGGATCTTCCAATCTTCACATCCTTGTCCACCTGTGCAGACCTTCTCGCATTTATCACACGGACTCGGATACTTGTCCATCTTTGACCTCCTCTTCAAAACGCTCCGCGAGCATCTTTGCGATCCGACAGTCACCGTATTCGTAAGACTCACAATATTGCTTCCGATAATCTTCCAAACTGGCAGGGTCCGCAAAGCCAAGGTGCAATCTTGTGCACTCCTTGATGCCCTCGCAGAATATCTCCTGCCGCTGATTTGCCCGGTAAAATGGGCAAATCGCTTTCTTGCTGGGGCTATGTTTTGGCATATCAAACCTCCTGTCCAAATAACTCTCTCTCCCTGGCCTCCTCATAAGCCAGGTCTTCATCAAAGTCTTCCTCCTCGTCCCGGTCCCGGTACCGGTACGGATAGCCCGTCTCCTCAATCCGGGTAATAGCAGGGTGCTGGATCATTCTGCCATCAACCTCCTAACCGCTGCGATCTCCTTCGCATCAGGCTTTCTGACCTTTGGACTCGGCGCCTGATATCCTTCGTCCTCCCACCTTTTCCCATTGAGCCATGTGGCAGGGTGTGGGATAAACTCCCCGTTATCTTTAGTCCACTGAGGAGACCTAACCTGTTTGTCCAATGCGTCCAGCAACACCTGCAGTGGGACATCCACTTTCGCAAAGGCTGCCAAGGCTTTCTCCTTCCCCACCTTCCGGGGGTAAACTGCCCAAAAACGGTCAAATTCCTCGCGCGTTAGACATTTGTCCTTATTCTTTTTCTTATTCTTGTCCTTGTTCTTATTCTTGCTTTCGATTTCCTCTTGCTTGCCGTTTGCTTCGGTTTGCTTAAGGTTTGCTTCGGTTTGCTTGCCGTTTGCACGACCTCCGAGGCTGCCGTTTTCCGCCTTTCTTCGGCTGGCATCCAGAGTCGGCTTGATGATCTCAAAGGCAATAGCTGCCGCGTCAGGAAGATCTTCCGGTTCTTCTCCGGTAATGGCATACCGGCAAACGGCATCATAGGCAGCGCACCGGGCGTTTTTGTTTTTGATCCGGGAAATAGACCGGAAAAAGCTCGCGTAAAAGGTAAACTGATTTCTCTCCACTTACTCACAACCCTTCATTTCAATCACCAGCTTAGGTTCTAAGCCGTAGATCTTTCTGGCGCAGACAGCAACCACCCGGGAATCATCCTTGTAGGCGACTCCGTTCAGCGCATCCAGCACCACCTTAAGTACGTTATCGATGTCCGGCTTCCGGGACGGAAGAATCCTACCTGCCTGCATCCCAGCCACAGCAGCCTTGCTTGCCCCTTTCTGGATTGGATAGACCGCTGTAACCTCCACAGCAACAAAGCCGGTATCAGGCCACCGGAAGGCCTTTAACGCCTTCCGGTAATACGCCACGATCTTATCTTCATAGGCCCTTGTCTCACTGTCCGTATACGGACGTCCATCCCGGGTGAACCGGGGGCGGCCTTTACCCCTGGGCTCACCCGGAACCTCAAATGCTACGCCCATGTCAGAAAGGCAGCCGGGGATCGTCCCCGTCCATAGGCGCGTATGCCTGAGGCGCTTGATAGCTCTGATGTCTGTTGTGGCTCGGTGCAGAATAGCTACCCTGGGCACCGCTGTCCTCTTTCTTACTGTCGGCAAAGTAGGCGTTCTCCACGATCACCTCTGCGCTGATGCGCTTGTTGCCGTCCTTGTCGGTCCACTCCCGCATTTCCAGTCTGCCGTCGGCAACCATCATCCGCCCCTTGGCGAAATACTTGGACACGAACTCGCCGGTCTGCCGCCACGCCACGCAGTTGATAAAGTCGGCCTTCTTCTCTTCCTTGGAATAATCCCGGTCTACAGCCAGCGTAAAGCTTGCTACGGCAGTACCGCTTCCGGTGCGGCGCAGCTCCGGGTCTTTGGTCAGTCTTCCCATGATCGTAATGTGATTCAGCATTTCTTATCCTCCAAACTGTAAACTCCGTAACGGACTCTGTTTCCGTTCTTGTTTATGTATTCTTTGTATTCCGTCTTGATGGGAATACCCTTGCTCCGCAGATCATGGATTCTTGCGGATAGTCTCTCGCACTCACATAGCCGCCTTGCGATCTTCGCCGTAATGGGGCCTTTATCTTTGAGCCAGAACAGGATCATCTTGCATTGGGTATCTTTATCCATAAACGCCTCCTTTTCTGTAGTAGAGCATTTCTTCATTCCAATCGGGGTAATGGTCCTTCAGATACTCCCGGAACCATCCCCTAAGCTTATCCCGATCAGTTGTCTGATCGTATCGCCTGTGGCACACAGGGCACAGCGTTAACCCATTCTCTGCGATCCCTAAGCCGCCCTGCGCCCGGGAGATAAAATGGGCATTTGACCATACCGGTGACTCGTCAGACGGTGCCGCTGCGCCGCAGTTGACGCAGCAGGGCCACCCGTCAATACTGTCCCGTTTCATAATTGCAATCTTTGTTTTGCGATCAAAATCTCTTGCCTTTGTATCCTTACGCATGCCATCCCTCCGTCAGTAGGGACAACTGCTCCGGCGTTAGAGTCTCTATGCCCAACGCTTTGCAATCCTGTACAAGGTTGTCGATCAGCTGTCCCATCTGCCGGGTATCGTACGTAGAGGAGCCGTAATACGCCTGCAGGTTTCGGTAGCCGGTGATCTTGGATTTTCCAAGGTCGTAGCACGGCCACCCTAGCCCCTTCGCTTCCCATGTCTCCTTAAACTTCTGAACCGCATCTTCCCGGACCGGAAGGATCTCAAAATTGCCGCCGATGTTCACAATCGCTTGCCGGTAAACCTCCTTGGGTGTGATCCGCATGGCATCTGCCAGCTTGCCGATCAGCACCCAGGCATAGGCATTGGCATCCAGGCTTCGCTTCTTCCGGTGCTCCTTGATGGTGAGGTCGTAGTAGATATCCCGGCGGGTTCTCAGCCAGTTCATCACGCTGCCCCGTGAATTAACGGGAATATCAATGATCAGCTGCCCCGCCTCCAGCCGGGCAGCCTTAAAAGTAATCGTGTCAGACATTGGGGAAAACTCCTCTCTTCAGGCAGTCCGCCAGGATTCTCAGCTTCGGCAGATATACCGTTTCAATCCACTTGCGGTCATACACCACCGGGATCTGCTGCAGTCGCCTGTGATCGATGTCCCGCAAGAAATTGTCGTAATCCGCTTCTTCTAACCCGTAAGCTACGATGTCTGCCTCATAGATCCCGGAAGCAAACATCTGTACCTGCACTTGGTTGATATATTTGGGTGGCGTTTTCTGCCACCCTTTTGCCCATTGGTAGGTCTTAACCTCTTTGATCCTGTACGGCGTGTTTCCGTCCAGATTAACCCGTAGCCGCAAGTCTTCCAGTAGGATCTGACGGTCTTTCTCTAGATCCGGAAGCCCAAGGCTGTCCAAAATGCGATGCTCCCAGTTAGTTCCGGCAAGGGTATATCGGTTGTCAAAGTGGTCTTGGTTAATGCCGATTTTCTGCAACCACCATTTCTCCCAGGTTTTCGTCTTCCAATTTCCGATTACCTTGTCGGTATCAGAGGCGCCGAAATACCCAGATCTGTCGTGGTCCGCAATCATAACGCCATCAACTTCCCTTCGAATCTGTGCAACTGATCAAAGTAGGTAAACACCACCCGAACCTCATCCTCGCTCATTTCCAGTTTGGCCGCGATCTCCTTTGTGGTCATACCCTTCTTGATTGCATTTGTGTATTCGATCTGCATTCGCTCTTTGATAGCAAACAGGCTGTGACTGCTCAGATCCTCCGCGGGCGTATTGTCATCCGCCTCGTCTCCGCCGCTCACCCAAAGGCCAAATCCCAAACCGGTCCGCATCGCAACACCCTTAACAAATGCTCTGGTCTGCGCATTCCACAGCCGCTGCTGCGTTAAGGAGTTATCTTTCACCGGATTGCTGCCATTCATCAGCGGATATTGCGCCTCGAATTCCAGGTCATCAATGACGATCTTTACCCTTACCTCATAGCATCTGTTCGTGTTCTCTTTGCTGTCTGTAAACACTTGGTCACACATGATTAGTGAGGACCCGTTTGCGTTCACACACGGCTCGAAGTAGACCACTTCCGCGCCATTCTCATGGAGCAGTTCTTTGCACTTTGCCCAGTTCAGATATGGAACCTCGATTTTGCGGCCCCTATCATCCTTTGCCTCGCGATATTCGCAATGCGGAAGCACATCCACCTTCCGCAGCTCTGCATAGCTCTTAAGCATCCTTACTTTCCTCCTTCTCATATTTCAGGCGATAGATCGCCTCGACCTCATAGATCACTGTAATGGCGCTATACATTGCATACTCCGTCGCATCCACATCCACATACTGTTCCATCTGTGCGACCACCAGGTTGCCTCCATTGATGCTTACCAGATCTCCCTTGTAAACGTACTCGCTGGTGGGACATATCGCCAGCACCGGCGCACCGGTTTCGTTCTCTGCTAAAATAAGTCTCTTATAATTTGCCATTTGACATCCTCCTAAAAATCTGTTATATTAGGAGTGTTGGGACACTCCAATGCCGCTTCCGGATCTTGCTCATCCGGGGCGGTTTTTTCTTTTCTGCAATCGCAGATCTCGCAGGGGTCTAAATGCGCCCCACAGTACGGACATACTCTCATGTCAAAACTGTAGTGTCCGCCAAACCAGCCCAAGCTGGAACGCGCCGGTTGTCAGTGCAATCGCGCTGAGGATCACTGCGAAGATCACATGGATAAAACCAATCACCTGTAAACCAAGGATCAGCAGCAGTGCCGCCAGTACCGGAGTCAGAACCTTGACCAGCGTCTTATAGGATGCTTTTTTGCGACTGTTGATCGCCTCCCGCCTCCGCTGCTCAACCCTTTCGTTGAAATTTTCATAAGTTGGCATAATTTATTCTCCTTCCGTTGTATTGCCCCGCAGGGCGTTTTCAATTGCAATATCCATTCCTAAAGACAGTTTGTAGCAATCCCCATGGGAGAGGTGGTTCTTCCAGGCACCGTAGGATGCTTGGAACTTCTCCATCGGCAGCTTTCCGGCTGCCACCAGTTTCGCCATCCGCAGAAACTTCCGCTGAGCATTGCGCTTATTCTGATTCTTCAGCCTGCGGATCGGCCTGCCTCCCGGCGTGATGTATGTATGGAAACCCAGGAAACTTACCCCATTCTTAAACGGGAATATCTGCGTCTTGCCGTTCAGCTCCAGCTCCAGTGTCTCCAAATACGCGGTTATGACCTCCAGGCAATCCTGCAAGTACGCCTTGCTTGGATGGATCAAATAAAAATCATCCATATACCTGCCGTAGTATTCGATCCCCAGCTCATGCTTGATCAGCTTGTCCATGCCGTCCAAGTAAAGCAGCGCAAAGCCTTGGTTGATCTGATTGCCCAGCGGCAGTCCCTTCCCCTCGGTGCTGTCGATAAACAGCTCACAGAGCCAACAGATATCCGGGTCATCGCCAAAGTGGTACCTGACAATATCCTTCAGCTGCTCGTGGGCAATGTTGTAGAAAAACTTGGTGACATCACACTTGAGGATGTAGCCATCCATGCCATACCGGTCATAAAACTGCTGCATCTGCTCACCGAGCCGGTTAAGGCCGAACAATGTGCCTTTGCCCTTCTGCCCGGCACAGTTATCCCGGAGGAATACCCGCTGCAGCCTGGGCATGATCACGTTGTCGCACAGACAATGCTGTATGACCTTATCCTTAAAAGCCGTGGTTTGAATGATGCGCTCCTTCGGCTCGTACACCTTAAACTCGGTGTATTCTGATACCGTATAGGTCTTATCCTTCAGCTGGGAAATGAGGGTGTGTACGCCATCCAGAGCGGCCACATTGAACCGCGCAGAACTCTTTTTGTACCCTTTCCCACATTTCGCCTTGCGGAATGCCTTATACATATTCTGAAAATTCGTTACTTTCTCAAACTCGGTCATACAGCCTTGCCCTCTTCTGTTTATCCGCTTTGCGGAAAGGTCGTGCGTTCTTTTGATGTGGTGCATGGATTTCGGCTGCTGCCTACTCTGTCGAGCGCTCCACCAGAACGGGCGAACGCCGTTGTTGTCGTTGTTGTAGTTGTCATTGTTGATGTTGCCGGACGGCGAGACGCAAAGAAAAATACAACGCACGGCCTGGGTATCTTATTGCCGTTCCTTCGTTCTCCATGCCAGAGACATATATTTCACATCCCGTACCATCTTGGACCAGTATTCTGCTGAACTGTCAGTCAGCAGCCCCAGTTCCATGGACAGTTCTATGTAAAACAGCAGCTCGTCGCATAATGTGATCGCCCTGGTTATCGTTTCGCACCGCTCCTGCTTCCGGGTCATATTGTTTACCCGGTTCGCTTCGAACAGTGTGTCATATATATCCAGGCTCTTTATCTGCATGCGGTCTACGAGGGAATGGCGATACTTCTTTGGGTATCGGTTGCAGTTGGATGTAAGTTTGAAGGTGTGAACCGCCAGTTCCTTCGCCTTGACAATCACCTTCAAATCATTCTCAGCCATCGATTACTCCTCGAAAGATTGAAAGATAGTAGATTTGAAGAATAAAAACGGGCGAACGCCGCCGTCGCCGCTGCCGCAGTGGTCATCGCGGATGCGGCCGGACGGCGAGACGCAAAGGGTCCAGTACGGATCATCGTGGGGCTTCGCAGAATCCGGGGTAGCAAGCCACCACCAACCGCTGGCAGGGTACTGATCGAAGATCTCCACATTGGCGCGGTAGAACTCCAAGGTAGGCAGGCTGATAAGGGATTCCATTACGCCGTAGGTTTTGAGACCGCACAGAGTAGTAAGATCTGTCTGCACAGTGCAAAGATTCTCTTCTCCCACCGCCTCGATGATTTTGGGAAGGATCTCTTTTTCCATCCGCTTCAGTACATCACTGGTACGCAGATCGTTGTTGTCACCAAACCGGGAGTGGAAAGCGATGTCCTTCATCACCACAGGGGTCTTACCATCCACCTCGGGAAACTTGATGAATTCCATACCCGCTACCTGGAAGGTAGCGCCATCCTTTACGCCGGAAAAGTTGATAGTCTTATCCATGATTATTTCTCCTCTCATTTCGATACAAAGATATTAGATTTTAAGATGCAAAACGGGCGAACGCCGAGGAAGTCGCCGAAGTAGCCGACACCGCTGATGCGGCCGGACGGCGAGACGCATTTTACCCAGTTGGCATTTTCGTGAGCAGGTGTGCTGTAGGGCGTTGCCAGCCACCACCATGCATCCAGCTTGTGCTTATCCAGGATCTGCACGAATTTCCGGTACATATCCGCTGTCAGCAAGGACGCCTTGCGCTGTACCGTGCCGTAGTCCTTTAATCCATCGTCAGATGTGAGATCTACCGTGTGCAGGATAAGATTTTCTTCACCAACAAGTTCTGCCAATTCTTCGGCAAACTCATTGCAGATCTCATCCACATTGGATTCGTCATAATTGTTGTTTCCGCCGAATTCCTCTCCGGTTTTCAGCAAGTCCTTCCGGATCAGCGCTGTACCCTCTTCCCGGTGCTCCAGCACGATGAATTCATGCTTGCCCACCTTTACGATGTCCCCGGGAGCCGTGTCCGCCAGCTTCACCGCCGGCAGCTGAAAGCTGTCTTTGATGCTCTCGACCTGCTCATCAGTCAAGCCGATCTTCTGCCCATTGATGGAAATGTAATTTTTCATGTTTACCTCCTAAGAAAGTTATTTTTTCAATTCAGCTGCCAGCCAATTGCCGCCCGTTCTTCTGTCCACCGCTTAAAGCTTTCAATAGGGATCAACCGTTTGTTGCCCAGGCAGATCACCGGAAAACCTTCTGTCCGGATCAGCTGATACATAACCGTTTTACTGACCCCCAGAGCCGCAGCGGCCTCAGCCACTGTATATGTCAGCTTCTGAGGAACGATAGGGATTTCCATGCCTTTCGCCTCCTTTCCGTCCGCAATAACGGACTGTATTCGTGTTACTCTGTGGGTGTAGCAGAAACGATCCTGCTCAGTGCAGAGCGAATCTTAACCTCAGCACCTGCGGGTGTCTTCTTCCCGTTTAAAACAGCGCTCAAATATTTTGGGTGCCAACCAACAGATTCCGCAAGCCTCTTATGGGTTACGCCCCTGAGGTGCATTTCACCAATAATCTCTGCTGTCCATTGTGCAGGCATACAAAAGTAACCTCCTTTGCAAAAAGTAGTTGACCTTGGTAATCTTTTGTGATATGATTGTTTTGCCACAAACAAATATTATCAAGCAGTAGATTACTTTGGTCGCCTCATGTCTGTATTATACGGCTACTTTGGTAATCTGTCAACGATCAAAAAGCTACTTTAGTAATCTTCTGCGAATTGCACAAATTTCAGGGGGGTAGTTTTGTGTTTTTTGACAGGTTGAAGAAACTGTGCGACGAAAAAGGTATCAGTACCTATAAGGCGTGTACGGATATAGGGCTAAACCGCGCCGCTGTAGCCAAATGGAAAAATGGAAGCATTCCCAGCGGCAGCACTGCCGCAAAACTAGCTGATTATTTTGGTGTGACCACAGACTATCTGCTTGGCAAAGAGAAAAAAGAAACGCCCCTCATCAATGGAGATGAGGAGCTGACGGAGTATGTAGAAATGTTAAAAACCAGGCCGGAGTGCCGGATGCTGTTCCAGCTATCCAAGAACGCCACCAAGGAGGATGTTGAGGCCGCTGTGCGGATCATCGAGGCACTTCGGAAATAATTGACGAAGTGAGGCGATATCTTGTGGGTAACAATATCTTTGTGCGCAGCATTCCCTTGCCGGAAGCAGTCAAGGCTGTTGTGCTGCCGAATGACGACGGCACTTTCGATATTTATATCAATTCAAATCTGCCGGAAGAAGTTCAGCAGAAGGCGTTGGTCCATGAGTTGGAGCATATTCGCAGAAATCATTTTTATAACGACGACCCCGTCTGGCTCAATGAGCAGGAAGCCGGGTAGAGGTGTAGGAGCATTTTTATGGATACACAATATCAATGCCGCCCTAATGAATCAAACTCAAGTCGCTATATATTGGAAAACACCGAACTTGATAGTATTACCGACAAAGAGGTTATTTCTTTACTTATTGAGTACAAAACCCTTTTAAGCAAGTACGACCAACTTGACGCCGAGTTATCCAATTACAACAAAATATTATTTTATCAACCAGACTTTGCTAAAGAAAATAGATTTTCGCAAAAAGCCAATGCTATTGTATCTAAAATGGATAAACTTGATGACCAAATACTAGATTTAGAAACAAGGCCGCAGCTTTTAGAAATTGTCGAAAAACATAGAGCAGAAAAAACAAGGCAACGAGCAAAAGAAGAGCGTGATAATCGCCTACATCGATTCCGCACAGATCCAAGTTTTGATCCAGACAAATTAACAAGCACAGATATCGCTTGGGTTGCAGCGCAAAAAGACCTAGATGCCGATACCGTAAAGAAGATATTATATCTTGAGCGCCAGGAAATGTTGCAAAAAGTAGCCCCCGCTCCACAAAGCAATACGAATCGTGCTAATCGACGGGAACATGTGGAAACCGAAAAGAACGAAAGAAACACGGGAAAAGCCTGGTTAATTGTTCTCCTAATTTATGCTGTTCTGTTTATAGTCCCTCTGATCCCAAACGGAGGTAAGACTGTATATGTTACAAAAACAGGAGAATGTTACCACACTTCGTCATGCGAATCTTTAAGTCACAGCAAAATCAAAACAACAATCGAAGAAGCTATCAGCAAAGGTTTTCGGCGGTGTAATAATTGTGACCCGCCGGTGTTTCGAGCAAATGATGTCGCGCCGGTTTCGCTAAGTGCTGTTTCTGATATTTTGCTTATTGCAGTCCCTGTCTCTATTTTCACTTGGTGTGCCACTGTTTTTATTTTTCCGTTTTTTAATATAGACCGGGAAGACTTCAAGTTTCGATGGCTATATTTACTTTCTGTTTTCATTCTCGCTCTACATAAGTTTGTGATATGATTCTTAAAAGCAAAAATGCCCTCCCGGAGTTGCAGCTCCGAGAGGGCAAGATAGAACACCCATTATGTCGCAATAGGGGAATTCTACTATTATGGTAGCATAACCCCTGCTAAAATGCAAGGAGGAAATATGGCAAGAAAAGCCGCAGCCGGCACCGGAACGATCCGAAAGAAGACACAGATCAAACACGGAAAAGAATATACCTGGTGGGAGGCCCGTTATACCACAGGCTACGATCCTGGCACCGGAAAGCAGATCCAGAAGACGATCACCGGGAAAACCCAAAAGGAAGTCTCTCAAAAGCTGAAAGCCGCCACCGCCGCCATCGACGAGGGTACCTATGTGGCTCCCTGCAAAATGACCGTTGGTCAGTGGATGGACACCTGGCGGGAAGAATATCTGGGCAGTGTCAAACCCTTGACTCTACAAACATACTCTCTGCAAATTGACAAGCATATCAAACCCGGACTTGGTGCCACCAAACTGGACACATTGACACCACACCTGGTCCAAAAATTCTATAATTCCCTGCAGATGTCTCCGAAGTCTGTCAAAAATGTCCACGGTGTTCTCCACAGTGCCCTGCAGCAAGCCGTACTGAACGGTCTGATCTCCGTAAATCCCACTAACGCCTGCAAGCTCCCCAAGGTGGAGAAGTACGAGATCCAGCCGCTGGAGCCGCATCAGGTTGCTGCGCTGCTGCAGGAGGCCCGTAAGGACAGTTATGCCAACCTGTTCACTGTTGCCGTCTTCACCGGCATGCGGCAGGGAGAGCTTTTAGGCCTGTCCTGGGACAATGTGAATTTTGAAACCGGCATTATTACCGTCAAGCAGCAGCTGCAATGTAAAGACGGAAACTATTTTCTGCAAACCCCAAAAAACGGCAAGGGCCGCACCATTCTGCCGGCGCAGGTTGTCATGGACACCCTTAAGGCCGAACAAGCGAAGCAGCAGAAGGCGCAGGAATCTTCCATGGGTGCATGGAGCAATCCGCACAATTTTGTATTTACGGACGCACTGGGTAAGCATTTGGTGCGACGCACAGTGGTTAAACATTTTAAGGCAATCACAGAACGGGCAGGGATCACAGCCCGTTTTCACGATCTTCGCCACAGCTTTGCCGTCAATTCTCTCATGATTGGAGATGATGTCAAGACGGTACAAGCTAACCTTGGCCATGCTACAGCAGCATTTACATTGGATGTGTACGGGCATATCACACAGAAAATGCAAGAGGACAGTGCCAACCGAATGCAGCAGTTCTTCGAGTCCGTAAGGGTACAATAAAGGGTACGGCGATTTCATGTTTTATAATTTAGAACATTAATTATCCTAAAATAGATCTAAATAGCAACAAAAACCCACCGACAGCAAACTTTTGTCGGTGGGTTTTTTGGCAGGGGCACAAGGACTTGAACCCTGAGCCTACGGTTTTGGAGACCGCCGCTCTACCAATTGAGCTATACCCCTATATATGAAAGGCTTTCGCCTGATTTTTTGTGGTGGGCCTTCAGGGATTCGAACCCGGGACGATCCGGTTATGAGCCGGAGGCTCTAACCAACTGAGCTAAAGGCCCATAATTATCGCGGGTGCTGCGCACCATCACGAAGCGTATTGTAACACTTCTAACGGCTTCTGTCAAGCAATTCCTTTGATTTTTTTCTTCAAAGAAAACACCGCCTGGAAAGGCGGGCTCGCATAGGGATTTATACGCTCCAAAGCGGTTCTTTTCCCGCTATACTGCACCAAAAAGCCACGGCAGGCGTCAGCCTTGCCGTGACTTTTTATCTTGTCTTGCGGAAAAATCAGCCTCTTTGGAGTGCTTCGCAGTTTTGAAGTTAAGATTTTTTCTCACAAATAATCTCAGAGGACGAAGAAATACTGGATGTATTTCTAGGACGATGGATTCTTTGTGGGGAAAAAGATTTCTTCAAAACCGTGTAAATCCCTATGCGAGCCCGCCTAACGGTGTTTATTCCTTTGTTTGCTCCGCTGCCCGGGAGCTGGGTCTTCTGCGCCGGCGGCGTGAGGATTTCCGGGGTTCCGGATCCGCCTTCTCTGACCGGCGGGCATAGGCCTCCGCTGCCTCCGAGGTAGCTTCATAGGTCAGCCGGCTGACCCGCACCTTTCCGTCAGGCTGTTCCGAAAGCCGGATGCGGATCAAGAATCCGCCATCTTCCGGGCAGGTTGCCAGATCCATATACCGGCGCCCCGGCTGGGCAAACCAGCGCTTGCCTGTCAGCTGTCCGCCACACACAGGGCAGATATTTTCTTCTTCTGTCATGGCACGGATGGCTTCCTGCTTATCCCGATAGTCATAAAACACCTTCCGGGCGATACAGCCGGGAAGCTCTGCTCCATGGAAGCCGTTTTCATGGTTCTTTAACGCCTGATCATATTCCTCAGCGCCCTTGCGCAAATTAAGCCGGGCGCAGATCAGTGCTGTATGATAGGCATCCCCCAAGGCATCATGGGCAGGTCTTGTGGCCTCGATCTCAAAGATCTCCATGGCGGTTTTCAACGCCTTTTGGGAATTGGACTGGTCTGTTTGGGCATTGAAGATCATCTGGGCATTATACCAGCGGCCTGTCCAGTCCTCCGGCAGCTGATACAGCCGCAGATTCTCCCGCAGAATACCAACATCGTCAAAACCCCAGGTCAGGAAAATAACATCTTCGCCGCACCATTGCCGAAACTGCTCCATGGCTTCCGGAAACGGAATTCCCTCTTCCTTCAGCCGGGCTTCCTTGATACCGGTAAGCTTACTGACCCGGCGGTTCAAATGCCGGTAAACCTTAGGGCGGATCAATACCTGAAATTCATCCGCCACCTGCTGATCCTCCGTCACACGCACCGCGCCGATCTGAATGATCTCGCCGCGGATGGCAACCGGCAGAACCTTTTTGGCAGACGGAGAACCGGGCCAGGGCTGATTCCACTCCATATCCAAAACAATATAATCCATTCACGCAACCTCTGTTTCCTGTCTTATCTTGTATCATATCACATAAAGACCGTCTGTGTAAACAGCAAGTTGCGAATATCCTCACTTTTTCGGAATCAATTTCTTTCTGTCCAGCTCCCCTTCCTGCCAGCCTACCGGCTTTTCGCATACCGGGCAGGGATCGCAGGCGCGTTTTCCCTCATAGGTGTAGCCGCAGTTTAAGCACCGCCACAGGATCGGCTTGTTCTTTTCCGTCAGAGTTCCCGCTTTCATCTGCTCCTGCAAAGACAGAAACGCATTGTGGTGCACCCCCTCGATCCGAGCGATCTGCAGCCACAGCCTGGCCGCGTCGTCCTGCCCTTCCCGACGGGCCACTTCCGCAAAGGCGGGGTACGCCTCATCATGCTCATGCCGCTCCCCTTGAGCCGCATAGCCCAGGTTTTCCAAAGTCGTTCCCAGTCGGAAAGGATAGCCGGCAGCCACATCCAGGTTGTCGCTGCTCCCCCCTAAGCGGCAGAGCATTTCCAAAAACGCCTCCCCATGCACCGCTTCATTGGCGGCAGTTTCTTCAAAGACCCGGGCGATCCACTCCCAGCCTTCCTTCCGCGCCACCTTGGCATAGACAGTATACCGAGTCCGTGCCTGGGATTCCCCGGCAAATGACCGGGCAAGATTCATCACGGTTTGATTGGTCGTATTTTCCATAGAATAACCTCCTTCTGTACCAAAAGGTTTTCCGGAAAGTCCCAATTCTATGCAAAAAGAGCGTGTTGCGAAATAACGCAGCACGCCCTTCGTATCTTATTTCTTAAACCACACCCGGGGATTGATGACTCGCGGATCGATACCGGTGAAGGCATCGTGCAGCAGCTTCATCTGCTCATCGGTCAGCTTTACCGTCTGATCAAAGAGCTGGCAGTTGCTTTCCAGCTGGGCAACATTATCGCAGCCCAAAACTGTAGTGGTCACGCCGGGGACAGACTGGACAAACGACAGCGCCAGCACCGCCGGAGAAAGACCGAACTCCTTGCAGAAGCCGCAATACTTTTCCAAGTAAGGCAGGCAGAAATCAAGCCGGGGATCCAGGCTTTCCGGGGTATGGAACACCAAGCCCTGCAAGAACACGCTGCGGACAAAGACCATCATACCGGACTTTTCCAGCTTTTCCATCTCACCGTCATTGATCTTGACCCAATCAAAAACATTCATAGGAATTTGGGTAGCATCGAAGCCGGAGTCGGCAATTACACCGTAGTCATGCTCAGAGTAGGCAGAAATGGCACTGTAGCGGTAAGCCTTCTGTGCTTTCAGTTCTTCAAAGACCTTGCGGACATTGTCCCGGTCATCGGCATAATCTTCATAGTTGTGCAGCATCAGGCAGTCGATGGTATCCACACCCAGAGTCTTCTGACATCCCTCGGTCTGCCGCAAAATATCGTCCCGGACGATATCGAAAGAACCGTGCTTCAGCGGGCCGATCTTGGTCACCACCCAGGGACATTTCTTGCCCTCAGCCTTGCGCTTTTGCAGCCAGCGTCCAATGACCGCCTCGGAATCGCCGTAATTATTGGCGGTATCCAAATTATCTACGCCCAGCTCCATAGCCCGGTCCAGCAGCGCAAAGGCCTTTTCCTCAGAGGGCTTTGCCCGGTCTTCGCCGATGCCGTAGTTCATACCCAGCTGGACTGTTCCCAAAGAGAACATGGACAGCTTCTGCTCTTTTGCGGTGATGTACTTCATAACATTGCTTCCTTTCTTTTATGCGTACTGCTCATACAGCTTCAAAACCTCTTCGGCAGTCTTTACACCGTCAGAGGCATTTACTTCTCTTAAAGAGGCCGCGGCGGCGCAGGCGCCCATTTTCAGAGCCTGCTCCATATTCATACCGGTCTCAGCAGCATACAGGATGCCGGCGCAGAAGGCATCTCCGGCACCGACGGTGCCCTTGATCCAGCCCTTGGGCAGCTTCAGACTGGGGACCTCCCAATACTGACCGTTTTCGTCGATTCCGCAGCCAACCTCGGGACAGTGGATCACCGCCCAGGTAGATACACCCAGCTCCTTCAGCTTTTCCAGGGCCTTTGGCATATTCTCGATATGTAAGGTACCATTCTCGTCCCGGAGCAACACACCGGTGGTCTGCTGAGCTTCCAGCTCGTTGATCACGCAGTAATCGGCATACTTCAGTGCCGGGGTCACCAGCTTCACAAAACGGTCACCGGTTTCGGAAACCACATCGATGGAGGTCTTCATGCCGGCCTGTTGGGCCTTGTGCAAAAGCCGGGCCATTTTGGTGCCGTATTCATCATCCGGTGCATCCAAAGCAGGCAGCAGCAGAATATAACCAATGTGGAAAATATTCACATTCAACTTGTCAAGATCAATATGGTCTTCACAGTAATGAGCATTAGCGCCGGCATGCTGGAAGAAGGTACGCTCCTTGGTCTGATTGTTGCTCATAACCACAGTAAAGGAAGTGCGTCCGTTGCGCATAACCTGTGACAAATCAATGTTGGGATACTGCTGCAGCTGCTCCAGCATGTAATCCCCTTCTGCGTCGAAGCCCGCAAAGCCGGAGGCCACCAAAGGCATATCCGGTGCCAGCTTTGCCAGATCCGTAATGGTATTACAGACAGAGCCGCCGGTGGAGTTCTGAATTCCCTCGGTGATATGGGTCAATTCATTTTGTTTCGGCCAGGTCTCGATGGGATACGTAATATCCACGATCATATTTCCTGCGCAGCAAATTCCTTTTCTCATGTGTTTTCCTCCGTTTCAAATCGGGTTTGCTTTTTCATTTTATCATATTCTGGCAAATATACAACCCAAAAATAGCAAAAAGTGTTTTCCCATCGTGCTTAAAATTTATCATTTCGTACACAGAAATAATCAACCCTTGCTTTTTCCCGGGCCTGGCAGTATAATGTAGGGGAACAAATTGCGCATATCTGCCACACAGAGGACAAGGAGGGGATATCATGGCATTTGAACTGACCCCGGTTCAAAAAGAAATTGAAATCACAGGCTTTCATGCCATTTACTATCTGGAATTTGATATTGATTTCTACCATCCCCCGGAGAGCCATGATTTTTGGGAACTGGTATATGTAGACTACGGCACCATTGATGCGATTGTAGACGGTGTTGGCTGCTCTTTGTCCTCCGGACAGGTGATCTTCCACCAGCCTACGGAACCCCATTCCCACATCGGCAACGGGCACGATGCCGGCAACGTGGTGGTCATCAGCTTTTCCTGCGACAGCCCTGTGATGTCTTTTTTCAACCGCAAGATCTTCTCCCTGCAGAAAAACTCCCAAAAGGTTCTGTCTCTGTTTTTGGCAGAGGCCGCCAACGCCTTGGGGCAGATCTGTCGGGACTACAGTGACACCTCCCCTCTGGATTTTTCCAATGCCCCTCTGGGCTCTACCCAGCTGATGCAGGGATACCTGACAGAGTTTTTGTTTTCCCTCATCCGTAACAGCAGCACCACCGCCGTTACTCCTTTGGAGGCCACCCAAGACGCCCGGCAGCTGGCAGAAAGCTCCTTGGTAAACTCCATCATTTATTTTATTCAGGATAATTTGGACAAGCCCCCTTCCCTGGCCTTGCTTTGCTCCCATTTTTCCGTAGGTCGCACCTATCTGTCCCGTATTTTTAAGGAAGCCACCGGAAACAGCCCGGTAAATTTCTGGATAGGCGCCAAAATGAAGGAAGCCAAAAAGCTGATCCGGGAAGGAAACTTAAATGTAACCCAAATTTCCGAAGCCCTTGGCTTTGCCGGTATACACCATTTCACCCGGATGTTCAAGCGCATCACGGGCATGTCCCCCACCGCTTATAAAAACACCGTTGTCCGATAGAAAAAAATCCGGGGATATCCCCCGGTTTTTTTCGTCTTTCTTCTCCCTCTAAGACTTGACTTATGTATCCAGAAAATGTATACTGAACCTGTATAAAAAATATGCTTTGCCCTTCTTTTTCAAGATTGGACAAGCAACCAAATTTGAAACAAAAAAGGAGATACTCAAAATGAAATTTGGATTTGTACCTGCTCTGGGCACCCCCCTGGACGAAAACGGCAACCTGATTGTAGAAAGCTACAAGAAGCAAGTTAATGACATGATCGACCGCGGTGCTTCCGGTCTGCTGTCCATGGGCTCCATGGGTATTCAGGCTTTCCTGAAGATGGAAGTTTGCCCTCAGGTCGCTAAGGCTGCTGTGGAAGCTGCTGCCGGCCGCGTTCCCGTATTTGTAGGTGCTATGGCCTGCTCCATCGCTCAGGCTAAGCAGCGTATGGCTGCTATGGAGGATCTGGACATCACCGCTTTTGTGTTTACCACTCCTTACTATCATTCCTGCAATCCTGCTCAGATCATCAACTACTTCAAGAATGTTGCTGCCGCTACCAAGCACGGCATCCTGATGTACGATCTGCCCGGTGTTACCAACTCCAAGATCACTTATAATATTGTTAAGACCCTGATCAAGGAAGTCCCCAACCTGATGGGTATCAAGTCCGCTGACATCAAGCTGTTCCGCACCCTGAAGCTGGATCCCGAGGTTCCCGAAGACTTTATTATGGTTTACTCCGGTCTGGACACCTTTGATGTTGCCTATAAGTGGGGCATCGACAAGTGCCTGGACGGCATGCTGCCTGTGACTCCCGCCAACACCCAAGGTCTGTTCACCGCTATGGCTGAGGGCGATTACGCCAAGGCTGCCAAGCACCTGGACAACATCGTAGGCCTGCGCGACCTGATGGCCGGCTGCGACCTGTGGCCCTCTTTCTCCAAGGGCATGAACCTGCTGGGTTACGAAGGCAACTTCTTCCCCGACTATGTGCTGCCCTTCAATGAGGCAAACCTGGAGAAGCTGCGTGAGAAGATGATCAGCATCGGTGAACCTGTGGTTGGCTAATAGCCGGAGGAACTTACTGTGAGAAATGCAAGAGACTTATTTGACCTGACCGGTCGGATCGCCATCGTCACCGGCGGTCGTGGTCTTTACGGTGCTTCCATCACCATCGGTCTTTGTGAAATGGGCGCTACCGTGGTCATTGCTTCCCGCAATGCCGCCAAGTGCGAGGAGCTGGCTTCCGAACTGCGGGAGCAGGGCTATCAGGCTTACGGCATGGCATTGGATCTCAGCGACGACGAATCCATCAAGGCCCTGGCTAAGAATGTTTACGACCGTTTCGGTAAGATCGATATTCTGGTCAACAATGCTGTGGATCGCCGCAATCTGACCTCTTTGGCAGATGCCACCCGGGAAAAGCTGCAGGATTCTGCCAGCACCAACCTCAACGGTCAGATCCTGCTGAGCCAGGCTGTTTTGGAGTACATGATCCCCGCCGAAAGCGGTTCTATCATCAACATCAGCTCCATGCGCGGTCTGGACTGCCCCCACTTCCCCTTCTATCCGGAGACCTGGGGCGATCAGCCTGTCAACTACACCACCGAAAAGTGGGCCATGGTTGGTCTGACCAAGTATATGGCCGGCCGCTACGGCAAGCATGGCATCCGGGTCAACTGTATTGCCCCCGGCGGCTTCAGCCCCGGACTGGCCAACAACCCCGCCAAGCAGGCATTTATCAACAACTACATCGAAAACTGCCCCCTGCATCGCTGGGCCAGTGACGATGACATTAAGGGTCCCGTAGCATTTTTGGCCAGCGACGCATCCGGCTATGTCACCGGTGCTACCTTGGTCATGGATGGCGGCTGGACCATTTGGTAAGGAGGAAATAGCATGATTTCCTGTAAGGACTTTATCCCTGTTTACAGTGAGATCTTCTGCTACCTGGAGTCTCATTTTGGCCGTCAGGAAGTGGATAACTACTGGGACGCCATTTTTAAGGTAAACGCCAATAAGAAAAGTCCCCTGCTGATCTGTCTGGAAAAGGAAGGCCTCAAGGGCTGCTTTACCTATTGGAACGGCACCTTGAATGAAGAAGCCGCCCATTTTTCCATGTACTTAAACGAGAAGCGTGGTTTCTTTATCATTGATATGCACCGCTGCCCCTCCAAGGGCCGTCTTGTGGATCTGCAAGCACAGGTTGGCTTAAAGCCCTACCCCGATTATTGCCTGCATTGCGACGGTTACCGCAGCGCCTGTAACGCTGTGGGTTTGGAGTACATTTACAACTTCCAAAACATGGACAAGGCCGGCTGCTCTATCCTCATCTACGATCCCAAGATCTTTGACGGACGGGTTATCATGGATGAAAATACGCAGATCATGCACCGCAACGCTTCCGACAACGAGTATTACCACCCCAGCTTCCACAAGAGCTTAAACCAGGGTCTGCACTATGTGGGCGAAACCCATGGAGAAGCCGGTATTTTGGAGGTTCTGTCCAACTATGTCCAGCGGGTGGTCAAGCCTCTGATGGGTGAGGTATCCCTCGCCTCCATCGAAAAAATGATCCAAGAGGATTACGCCAAAGAAAAGTCCTCCGATCTCGTCACTACCAAGCTGACCGAGAACGGTCTGACGGTTTCTGTGGTCTCCTGCCCCGCTGAAAAGTACATGCGGGAGAACGGTTACGTTGTTTCCCCCTGGTATCGCTACGCCACCACCGGCGTTATGGATGAGCTGGCTAAGCTGGCCGACTGCACCTTCGTTATGGATTCCTATGACGAGCAGACCGGCGGGGCTAAGTATCACTTCACAAAGAATTAAGAGGTCGTTATGTCTGTTTACCTAGCTATCGATCTGGGTACCACCGGCTGCCGCAGCATTTTGTTTGACACCAAGCTGCGGCAGCTTGGTGTTGCTTATGAAGAATACGGACTGATCACCCCCCGGGAAAACTGGGTGGAACAGGATGCCGAGCTTTGGTGGGAGCTGACCCTGCGTACAGCGGAAAAAGCCATTGCTCAGGCCGGCATCGATGCCAAAACCATTGATGGTATCAGTATCAGTTCCCAAGGCATCACCATTGTACCCGTGGATGAAACAGGAAAGCCGCTGTGCAATGCCTTAAGCTGGCTGGATGTCCGGGCTGAGGAGGAAACTGCCCAGCTGGAAGCCGATTGGGGTAACACCTTCCTGTTTGCCCACACCGGCAAGCCCATCAACGCTTGCTATACCCTGCCAAAAATGCTGTGGCTGATGAAAAATCAGCCAGAACTCAGCCAGAAGGCATGGAAATTCCTCATGCCTATGGATTATTTGATCGGAAAATTCACCGGCAACTTCGTTACGGACCATTCCATGGCCTCCGGCACTTTGATGTATGACATCAAGAATTGTTGCTGGAGCCAGCAGGTACTGGAACGTTATGGCATTGATGAAAGCAAGCTGCCCCAGATCCTGTGGAGCGGCGAAAGTGCCGGTACTGTGCTGCCTGAGGTGGCGCAGAAGCTGGGGCTTCGCTCTGACTGTGTGGTTGCCGTGGGTGCGCAGGATCAAAAGTGTGCCTCCTTGGGCGCAGGTCTTTGCGATGGCACCATGACCGTTTCTTTGGGCACAGCCGCAGCCATTATCAAGCTGTGGAACAGCCCGGAAACCGAAACCTTCACCAAGGTCGGTTGGTGCGGCAATGTCAAAAAAGGCACTTGGGTCACCGAAGGTGTCATCAATACCGCCGGTACCTGCCTGCGGTGGGTGCGGGATCTGATGTTCCCCGGTGAAAGCTACGACACCATCAACAAAGAAGCCCAGGCTGCCCGGGATGCCGGCAACCGGGTGGTGTTCTACCCCTACCTCAACGGTCCTTCCGGCCCGGATTTCTATCCCGATGCCCAGGGCTGCTTCTACGGTGTAGACTTAGCCGCCAAGCGGGGCAACTTCGCCCTGGCTGTCATGGAAGGCGTTGCCTATCAGCTGCGGATCATGCTGGAAGCCATGGATGCCTACGGCAATGTTGACAAGCTGATTTTCTTTGGCGGCGGTGCCAACAGTCCGTTGTGGTGTCAGCTGATCGCGGACATCACCGGCATGGATATTTCTGTAACTGCCAACCCCGAAGCTGCCGGTGCCGGTGCTGCCATGCTGGCTGCCCAGGCTGCCGGTGTGCAGCTGGAGCCTCTGACCATCGGACAGGTTTACAAGAGCGCAGGCGGTTACGAAGAAAAATATCAGCATTACAGAGCCTTGGAATATAGGCTTTGGAAATAAGAGGTGCAGCATGATTTGTATCGAAAACGCCAAAGTGGTGCTGGAAAACGGAATTTTTTGGGATGGCATCGTTTTAGTGGAGGAAGATCGCATCGTCTCCGTTGGAAAACGGGGGGAAGTGGAGATTCCCGAAGGTGCTCAGCGTATTGACGCAGAAAGTGCTTATGTAGGTCCCGGCTTTGTGGATATCCATGTCCACGGTGGCGGCGGTCATATGTTCTGGCAAGAGCCCGAACAGGCGGCGGCACATTTTCTGCGTCGTGGCACTACCAGCATCTTCCCTACATTGTACCACTCTTTGGACAAGCAGACTTACTTGGAGTCCATCGAGAGGGTCAAAGCCACCATGGGCCCTGACAGTCCCATCCGGGGTTTTTATATGGAAGGTCCTTACATGAACCCGGATTTCGGCGCCAGCAAAAAGTATAACAAGTGGCTGGGAGAGATCCTCCCGGAAGCTTACAAAGAAGTTGTGGACGAGGCCGGTTCTCTGGTAAAGGTTTGGGTAGTGGCTCCCGAACGGGAAGGCATCGAAGGCTTTGTGCAGTATGCCAAATCCGTAAACCCCGATGTGATCTTTTCCGTCGGTCACAGCCGGGCTACCCCGGAGCAGATCCGCAAGCTGAAAAAGTACGGTCTAAACCATCTAACCCACTGTATGGATGCCACCGGTCGGGTCAGTGCCTGGGCTGGCACCCGGGGCGCAGGTCCCGATGAAGCCTGCTTCCTGGATCCGGATATGTACGCGGAGCTGATCTGCGATTCCGGTGCCGTTCATGTCAATCCCGAGCTGCAGCGGCTGATTCTGAGAAACAAAGGTATCGACAAGGTTGTTCTGATTTCCGACTGTTCCGGCCGTAAAGAGGGTGAAAACCCCGCTCCGGAGGGTCTGCGTCACATGACCGATCTGAGCTTTGACGATCAGGGCAATCTGGGCGGCAGCCGCCTGTCTATGGATATGGCTTGCCGCAATATCATGACCCACACAAACTGCGGCATTGCCCAGGCCTTTTTGATGGCTTCCCGCAATCCCGCCCGGTCCATCGGTATGGACGACGAGATCGGCACCATTGAAGCCGGCAAGCGGGCAGATCTGGTGTTTGTGGACGATATGTTCCATGTACAAAAAGTTATGCTGTCAGGTAAACTGCAGCAGTTATAAAAGGAGGAATTCATTATGTTGAAAGCAGGAATGGCCCGGGTAGACATCACCCCTCCCCAGGGTCTGGAATTGGCGGGTTATCCCCACTATCCCCGTAACAACACAGGCGCTCACGATCCTTTGTACGCCGCCTGCATGTACTTAGCTGACGGCGGCCAGGAAGTGGCCATGGTGACACTGGATCTGCTGTTCTTCTCCAAGAAGCACGTGGCCGAGGTTCGTCGCCGTACCGCCGCAGCCTGCGGTGTTGCCAACGTGATGATCAGCTGCTCTCACACCCACTCCGGCCCCTGGGCCTCCGGTCGTCTGGACATCGAAAGTCTGGAAGCCGGCAAGGAGCAGCCCAAGGAATATGTGGAAAGCCTGATCCAAAACATTACCAACATCATTTCCGAAGCCAAGGCCAATGCCTTTGATGCCGCCTTTGGTGCCGGCACTGCCGTCTGCGGCGCAGAGTCCGGTGTGGGCGGCAACCGCCGTATCCCCGGCGGCCCCCACGATCCTCTGGTCAGCGTCATGGCTGTCAAGGATATGGGCGGTAAGATCCGGGGCATGTTTGTTAACTACACTCTGCACCCCACCTTCATCCACGAGTGGAGCAATGTCTGCACCGCAGACTATCCCTGCTACCTGAAGCTGGAGCTGGAGGAGCAGGAGCCCGGTGTTATCGTGGGCTTCTCTCAGGGTGCTTCCGGCAACCAGTCCAGCCGCTACTACCGTCAGGGCGAAAGCTATGACGAGGCTGAGCGCGTGGGCAGAATTTTGGGTAAGGCCGCCCACACCACTTTGGCAAAAATGGAGTGGACCTCAGAGCTTCCCATCGCCGTTGCCGGTTGCGAGCTGCCTCTGGAGCTGCGTGACTTCGGTACGGAAGAAGAGCTCGTCGCTCAGGTTGAGCATGACGAAGCTATTTACAAAGAGCTGTATGCCAAATACGGCAAGTCCACCAACCGGGATGAGTACTATCTGTGGCAGAATGCCAATTTGAAGCTGCTGGGCTCTGAAGATCAGCTGGGCTACATCCGGATGCAGAAGAAGGGTATCAAGATCGAGCTGCTGGACGACGAAGCTCCCATGGAGATCCAGGTCTTCAAGCTGGGCGGCTGCTGCGTTGTGGGTATCCCCGGCGAGGCTTTCGTGGAATACGGTCTGTATGTCAAGGCCATGGCCGGTTTCGGCATGGTGGTATTCAACGAGCTGACCAACGGTGTTCTGCCCGGCTACCTGTACACTCCCGAATCTCTGGTCACAGGCGGCTACGAAACCGACACCTCCATGCTGGGTGAAAAGTTCGGTCCTCACATGGTAGAAGCCGTTCTGAAAACTGTAGAAAAAGTAAAGTAAAGGAGAAAAACCATGAGCTTTGATACTTTCCGTCACGATTTTTACCCCTTTAAGAACCAGTCCGAGATCGACCGGGTTCGCAAAATCACCTTTGAAGACATCGTTGCCATGAACGGCAAGCACCCCACCAACCCCAACATCAAGCTGGATGTGCGCCGCAACGACGAGTTTGAGATCGTTATGATCGCCGATATGGTCAAGCGGATCATGGATTCTGACCGTCTGGATCAGAAGTGTGTCATGATCATGTGTAACCCCAACCCCACCTACCGGAAGGTTGCCTATCTGCTGCATGAGCTGAATGTCAACTGCCGTAATGTCAAGTTCTACATGATGGACGAGTGGGCAGACGAGGACGGCAATGTGGCTCCCCTGACCTACAAGGCAGGCTTCGGCTACGCTTTCCAGAAGTACATGGTGGACAACATCATGGATCTTGGCTTCAAGGAAGAGAACTTCATTTACCACAGCAATGAGATCACTCCCATCTACTCCAAGATGCTGGAAGATGACGGTGAAGCCGATATCGTTTACTCCGGTCCCGGCTGGCCCGGTCACTTGGCCTTCATTGACCCCGTAGAAGACTGGTTCAAGCCCACCATGGAAGAGTACCTGGAGCAGGGCGCTAAGGTTGCCAAGCTGCATCCTCTGACCATTGCCCAGAACAGCCTCCACGGCGGCTTCGGCTGCTCCGGCGACATCAGCAGAGTTCCTCCCATGGGCGCTATGATGGGTCCCCGTGACGCCATGAAGGCCAAGAATGTGCTGGATATGCACGGTATCACCACTGCCGGTTCTCATGTCACCTGGCAGCGTCTGACCTCCCGTCTGTGCCTGTTCGGCGAGCCTGCACAGGAAGTTCCTGCTTCCGTGCTGCAGCTGCGTCAGAACCCCACTCACGTGATCATCAGTGAGAACCTGGCCGCTACCATTCAGGACGACGAATTCTTCCAGTATTGATTTCTTTCTCCAGGAGGGCAGCTTATGCGGATCTTCGATTTTCACCTGCACCCCGGCTATGATTTTCATGCTCCGGCTTTGGATCATGCCACCTTTACAGGTCGCTTAAAAGAAGATGGCATTGTCAAGTGCGCCGGCTCTTTTGCCGGCAAGGATTGCAGAAACCTTCCCATTGCGCAATACGCTCAGTTGATCCCGGAATATAACCGCTCGATCTGGGACTTTCATGATCTGGAGCCGGATTTTTTGGTTCCAGGCATCCACATCCACCCGGATCATGTGGATATGTCTGCGGCAGAGCTTCAGAAGCACCATGAAAAAGGCGGCACCCTGGTAGGCGAGTTGGTGCATTACATGATGGGCTGGAATTACAGCCACCCCGGTCTTCTTCCCCTGCTGGATTATGCCCGGGAGCTTGACATGGTGGTCAGCATCCATCCCACCAGTGATTTTGCCTCTTTGGAGCGCATCATGGACAATGTCCCCGGCTTGAAGCTCGTCCTGGCTCACTTAAGCGGCTACGGACTTTACGACCGGACGCTGGAATTTATGAAAAAATACGAAACCGTGTACACAGACCTTTCTGCCCACGGTACGGATTTTGATACCACCGTTGCCGATGCTGTCAATAAAATCGGCAGCCAGAGGATCCTCTACGGCACCGATTATCCCGGCTACAAGTCCCGTCCCTTTATCGACATTGTGCTAAATGCAAAGATACGGGAAGAAGAAAAGGAAAATATTTTCTATAACAACGCTGCTGCTCTACTAAAAACAGTATAACTTACGCAAAATAACGGGAGGATTTCTGTAAAGTCCTCCCGTTATTGATTTTTCAGAAATTTGCCATTTTTTATAAAATTTAAACCAATATTAACTATTCCCCATTGATTTTGCCACAGAATATCCCTATAATATATAAGTTAACACACCAAACTTTAAAAAAGGAGCGTCTCTGATGAAAAAAACCTACACCCAGTCCGCGGAAGAAGTCCTGCGCGATCTTGGTGCAACCCCTGAAGGCCTTACCACCGCTCAGGCAGAAGAACGGCTGGCCAAATACGGTCCCAATAAGCTTAAGGAAGCGCCGAAGCCTACCCTTATGCAGCGTTTTTTGCAGCAGCTGAAGGATCCTATGCTGATCATTCTGCTGGTAGCCGCCGGTGTTTCCGCGCTGACCGGCATGTTGTCCGGCGAAAGCGAATGGACCGAGGTCATCATTATTTTGGCTGTTGTTTTGCTGAACGCTGTCTTGGGCGTTGTTCAGGAAAGCAAGGCGGAAGCTGCCATTGAAGCCTTGCAGACCATGACCGCCGCTACCTGTAAGGTGCTGCGGGATGGGAAAATGGTCATTCTCCATTCCGACGAGCTGGTTCCCGGCGATGTTGTTCTGCTGGAGGCAGGCGATGCCGTTCCCGCTGACGGCCGTATCATCGAAAACGCCAGCCTGAAGATCGAAGAAGCCGCTCTCACCGGCGAGTCTGTGCCCGTTAACAAGGTGCTGGACACCCTGGGACTGACAGAAGGTCAGGAAGACATCCCTTTGGGCGACCGGAAGAACATGTGCTACATGGGCTCCACTGTGGTTTACGGCCGCGGCAAGGCGGTCATTGTCAAAACCGGTATGGATACCGAAATGGGTAAGATAGCCGGCGCTTTGGCTGCTACCGCAGAAGAGCAGACCCCCCTGCAGAAGAAGCTGGACAGTTTAGGCAAAACGCTTTCCTTCCTAGTGCTGGGTATCTGTCTTTTTATCTTTGCTTTTAACCTGTTCATCGCCCGGGAGCAGCTGACCCAACAGGGCCATACCCTGAAGGTGATTCTGGAGACCTTCATGGTTGCCGTTTCTTTGGCAGTTGCCGCCATTCCCGAGGGCTTGGCTACGGTGGTTACTGTGGTGCTGTCCATCGGTGTTACCAAAATGTCCAAGCGTAACGCAGTCATCCGTCGGCTGACGGCTGTGGAGACTCTGGGCTGCACTCAGGTGATCTGCTCCGATAAAACCGGTACTCTGACCCAGAACAAAATGACCGTAGTTGACCATATTGGTCCTACTGAATTGGTAGCTACCGCCATGGCTCTGTGTTCCGATGCCAATCTGAACGAAAACAACCAGGCCGAAGGCGAACCCACCGAATGCGCTTTGGTGAATTTCGCCTACTCTGTAGGTCTGCATAAAGCCCAGCTGGAAAAAGCAACACCCCGTGTGGACGAAGCTCCCTTTGACTCCGGTCGGAAGATGATGTCCACCGTCCATGCCGTAGACGGAAAGTTCGTCCAATACACCAAGGGTGGCCCTGACGTGGTGCTTGCCAAGTGTACCCATTACTATGAAGATGGGGACATCAAGCCCATGACCGATGAAAAGCGCAGCCAGATCATGGCTGCCAACAAGGCCATGGCTGATAAGGCCCTGCGTGTTTTGGCCGCCGCTATGCGGAATTGGAGCGAAAAGCCTTCCGATAACACCCCCGAATTCCTGGAGCAGGATCTGATCTTCCTGGGTCTGACCGGCATGATCGACCCGGTTCGTCCTGAAGTCAAGGCCGCCATTGAGGAATGCCGCAGCGCCGGCATCCGGGCAGTTATGATCACCGGTGACCACAAGGACACTGCCGTGGCCATCGCCAAGGAGCTGGGCATCATCATCGATGCTTCTCAGGCCATTACCGGTGCCGAGCTGGACGACATCTCCGACGAAGACTTGCCGGAAGCTGTGCAAAAATACGGCGTTTACGCCCGTGTACAGCCCGAGCACAAGACCCGGATCGTCAATGCTTGGAAATCCCTGGGCGCTATCACTGCCATGACCGGTGACGGTGTCAACGATGCTCCCTCCATCAAGTCCGCAGACATTGGCGTTGGCATGGGCATCACCGGCACCGACGTCACCAAGAACGTTGCCGATATGGTGCTGGCTGATGATAACTTCGCCACCATCGTGGCCGCTGTTGGTGAAGGTCGTCGGATCTACGACAACATCCGTAAGGCCATCCAGTTCCTGCTGGCTTCCAATATGTCCGAGGTTTTGGGTGTGTTCTTTGCCACCTTGATGGGATTTACCCTGCTGGAACCTGTGCACCTTCTGTTTATTAACCTGGTTACTGACTGCTTCCCCGCCCTGGCTTTGGGCATGGAAGAAGCTGAGCCGGATACTATGAACCGCCCGCCCCGTAATTCCAAGGACGGTATCTTCTCCGGTGGTCTTGGTTTCGATGTGATCTATCAAGGCATTTTGGTCACCTTTTTGACCATCGCTTCCTATATCATCGGACACTGCTTTGAGGCAGGCCGGTTTGAAATGCCTGTAGGCGTTTCTCCCGACGGCATGTCCATGGCATTCCTGACCATGTCCATGTGCGAGATCTTCCACTCCTTCAACCTGCGGTCTCAGCGCAAGTCCATCTTCAGGCTGAAGAGCCACAACAAAATCCTGTGGGCCGCTATGCTGGGTTCCTTCCTGTTGACTTTGGCGCTGCTGTATGTACCCTTCCTGCGTAGTGCCTTTGGCTTTGAGTATATCAGCCTCACTGAGTTTGCCGTTGCCCTAGCTTTGGCCTTCCTGGTAATTCCCATCGTGGAGATCGTCAAACTCATCCAGCGCAAGCTGGCAAAATAATTCCCCAAATAAGCAAAAATAGGCACTTCGCTTTTGAAGTGCCTATTTTTATTTGGTTTTTTGTCAGTTACAAAATTTCCTTCACTTTTTCATAAACCGCCTGACCGAGAGCCAGGTGGTTCTGTGCATCCATGTGGCAGCCATCTGCGGGGGATGCCTTGGCAAATTGGGCGGCATCCATCCAGTACGCGCCTACTTTTTCTGCCACTTCCGCGGTCATTTCGGGGAATTTCTGCGCAGTTCTCTCAATGGGAGAGATCAGCAGAAGCTTCGGTTCTCCGGGGAATACCGGAGAAGTGCCGGGGAAGCATTTGTTGGCCTTCATAATTCTGTCTGCCAAAACATAGAGTCCATCCCGGTAGCCTGCATGATCTGTATAGTGACCGTCGTTGGTGCCCAGCATCACGATTACCAAATCCAGCGGCTTTGCGCGATACAGGGAATAACCCAGTCCCTTGAGGCCATTTCGGCATTGGTTTGCCGGATCATCCCACATGGTTGTTCTGCCGTTAATACCGTCAGGAATCACTTCATATTCTTCGCCAAGCAACCGGGCCAAAACGCTTGTCCAGCGCACCTCTTTCGGATGACGGGTCAACACCCCGGGAACGCAACCCCAGGTATTGGAGTCGCCATAGCACAATATCGTTTTCATAAATTCTCCTTCAAACAACGAATGATACATCCTGTTTCATAAGAGTATTCTCAATTCTATCAAAGCATAAATTTACATTTTTAACCTATATTTGCACTGTCCGGCATCTTGCCTTTATCGGTTAAGCTTCTCAGGCAACGGGATGCTCCCCATATAATCATCCAGAATTTGTGCCGCCAGGGCTACCATCCGGGCGCAGGGTCGTACCTTATAAAACTCCGGGGTCCTGGGGGTGGGATTGGGGTCAGACGGGGGGTTCTTCAAAATCTCCCGGCAGACGATGCTCCCCATCTTCTCCCGAAACTTCCCCGCCAGCTCCTGTACCAACCGGTAATGGGCCATTTTAATCGTATCGTCACCGGGAGTTTCGTAGCCATACAGGTAGCCTGCCACCATCAGCATCCCGCTGACCGCGCCGCAAACCTCCCGCATACGCCCCATGCCGCCACCGAAGGACGACGACATCCGGGCAGCCACATCCCGATCCAGACCTGTCACATCACAAAAGGCCACCATCACCGCCTGAGCGCAGTTATAGCCGTTATAGAACAGCTCTGCAGCATACATACTGTGATCCATTGTACGCCTCCTCATCTGGGCTCGCTGCGGTAAGGTCCATCACTGGGATGTCCGCTTTGCAGCTTTTCCATAGCCCGTGTCACCGCATCCCGGGAGTTTTTCCAATCCGCGCTGGCATTGCGGTAATCGAATTTCTCAATAAACCAATCCAGGTCACCTTTGACCCGGATCAGATTGTTCCTGGTCAGAGGAAGCACCGTTTTATAAAACCATTCATATCGGTTGTTGGGCAGCTCTTCCGGAGCCATTTCCAAAAGGTGAATAAAATGGTACATACAAAAGCCCTTGCTGCTTTCTACCCGGCGGCAGAATTCTTCATCCTTCAGCATGGCAAAAAAGGTTCGGAAGAATCTGTCCATATTGTCTTCGATCTTGTCACAGATAAAGCAAGAACCCAAGCGGTTTTTTGTCCAGGAAACCAGTTCGCTTTCCTCAGGCGCGCCTTTCTTGGCAAACAGCTTCCGCTTTTCCGGTGGCTCATAGCAGTCCATCCGGTTTTCCAGTGTCTCCAAAAAGCCCACATAGTAGGTTTGCAGGATCAAGGCATTGCCCAAAGCATTGCCGTAGTCAAACATTTTCTTCATATGATCCCGGCAGAAGCCTTTCCTGTCTGTAACGCCCCGGACATCCGGTTCCATATAGCTGGCGCAAGGGCCTACCGTATAACGGATGGCTGACTGCTCTGCCTGTCGCTCCAACCAGCAAAAGGGGCACTCGTCACCGGATTCATAGGCTTCATGGATCGGCATGGTATCGATCTGTTCCCGCATAGCTGCACCTCCTGTTTTTCCCTCAGTTTATCACAGGAAACCGTAAAAAGCAACCCGGAAGCCTGGGCTTCCGGGTTTTATCGTCTTAGGATTTTCTCTTTTTTCTGCCAAACAGGAACCAGCCAGTAACGCCAACAGCCAAAACCGCAACCGCCAGCCAAACAAAGTTTCTTCCGGAGGGCTGTTCTTCCACAGAACCGCTGTTGATTTTGGTTGCACCCTGATACAGCCCCTCCACATAACGGGAGGTCTCTTCAGACAGGAACTGATAAGAAGTGCCCTTGCTCAGCAGCTCCTCATCGGGATAGACGATCTCACTTTCCGCAAGATACTCTTCCATATAGTCCTTGGCCGCAGAGATGGGAGATGCGTAGCAGATATAGTCCATATTGGCGCCGGAGATTTCCGGATCGCACATAAAGTTAATGAACAATTCTGCCGCTTCCTTCTCTGTTGCGCAGCTGGGAATGCACATGGCATCGGTAAACAGGTTAAAGCCCTGATGCTCCGGCAGATAGAAGGCCAAATCTTCATTCTCTTCCATCATCAGCATACAGTCGCCGGCATAGTAGGCGGCGATGTAGGCTTCTTCATTTTCCATGGTAGCGTAGATCTGATCCATCACATACTGCTGAACCAGCGGCCGCTGCTGGGCCAATTTATCCGCGCAGGCCTGGAGCTCTGCTTTGTCTGTAGTGTTTACGCTATATCCCAGCAGATACTGGGCGATACCGAAAGCATCCCGGGAATTGTCGATCATCAGGATCTTGCCGGCATACTTTTCGTTCCACATCAGCTCCCAGCCGGTGACATCGGCCTCATCCACATACTTGGTGTTATAGAGGATGCCTACCGTACCCCAGGTGTAGGGAACAGAATATTTATTCTCCGGATCGTAGTCGGGGTTCTTAAACTGCTCATCCACATAGGAGAAATTGGGAATGTTGTCGAAATCCAGCTCCAACAGCATACCTTCGTTTCTCATCCGGTGGATCATATAATCCGAGGGGATGATCACATCCACGCTGATGCCACCGTTTTTCAACTTGGAGTACAACACCTCATTGGACTCATACTCCGACATTCTCACATCGATATTCGGATAGCGTTTTTCA
Organism: Oscillospiraceae bacterium; assembly: GCA_017397565.1. GTDB lineage: Bacteria > Bacillota > Clostridia > Oscillospirales > Oscillospiraceae > Faecousia. Next base: position 60,769 of record JAFQIL010000027.1, read on the forward strand.
AATTCTGCCACCAGATCCATAGTACCGTCGGTACCGTCGGCCATGTTCATGCCCCAGTTGTAAACATTCAGCACCGTCTTATCCTGCCGCCCGTTGACAAACAGGAAGCCACAGCCAACTACCATGCTTGCAGCCGCCACACCGGCGATCCACCGGCGGGCAATCTTCCACCCCCGGGATACCGGCCGTTTGCTGGCCCTTTTCCTGTCAGACCGCAGTTGCAGCAGATTCATAGTCAGCATCAGCACAAAGATCAAGCCGAACAGCAGGGTAAACATGGCATAGACCTTGGGATGGATGGGTTTTTTCGTATAGGTGTAGATTTCAACCGGCAAGGTCACAAAATCAGAGCCGGTGACAAAATAGCTGATAACGAAATCGTCCAGGCTCATGGTAAAGGCCATGATACCGCCGGATACCACACCGGGCATGATCTCATGGATGATCACCTTGAAGAAGGCCTTCACCGGGGTGCAGCCCAAGTCCATGGCCGCATCCGTCAGAGCCGGGTTCATCTGCTGCAGCTTGGGCATAACATTGAGGATCACATAAGGCAGTCCAAAAGTTACATGGGCCAGCAGCAATGTGCCGAAATTCAAAGATTCCCGCTGGCTCAGCAGTCCCGTACCCACAAAAACAAACAGCAGCGACAGGCTGACACCGGTGACGATATCCGGGTTTGTCATGGGGATATTGGTCAGACTCAAAACAGCCTTGCGCATCTTCGGCTTCAGGGAATGGATGCCCACAGCTGCCAAAGTACCGAAGGCCACAGAAATACCGGTAGACAGCAGCGCAATCAGGACAGAGTTGCCCAGCAGTCCCAGCAGATCCTTATCCCGGAACAGCTCTGCGTACTGTCCGAAGGTAAAGCCTTCGAAGTTGGTGATGTCTTTTCCCGTGTTAAAGGATGCCACGATCAGCACCACCATGGGAATATACAGGAACACAAACATCAAAACCGTGAGGATGCGGTTTGCCTTTCTCATACGATAACACCGCCTTCCTCATCCTTACCCAGCCGGTTCATAATGCCGGTACAAACCAGCACCAGAGCCATCAGCACCAGACTTAAAACAGCGCCCAGGTTGGGGTTGTCTCCCTGCTTAAAGAGTCGCTCGATCAAGTCGCCGATCAGCACCGTATCGGTGCCGCCCAGCTTTTGGGAGATATAGAAGGTAGACACCGCCGGCACAAACACCATGGTGATACCAGAGAAAATGCCGGGAACCGACAGGGGCAGGATCACCTTGGTAAAGGTTTGCAGACTATTGCAGCCCAGATCCTCTGCCGCCTCGATCAGCCGGTTGTCGATCTTCACCAGTGTAGCATACAGGGGTAGGATCATATAGGGCAGATAGTTATATACCATACCCAAAATCACAGCGCCGGGAGTGCGGATCAGCTGCAGCCGTCCGATACCGATCCAATCCAGAAAATTATTGATGATGCCGGTATCCTGCAAAAGGCCTACCCAAGCCAGAGTCCTGAGCAAAAAGCTCATACACATGGGAAGCATCACCAGCATGTACAGGATCTTCTGCATGACCGGTGTACGGTGGGCGATATAGTAAGCCACCGGGTATCCCAGCAGCAGACACAGTCCCGCGGAAATCAGGCTGTAGAGCACAGACTGTCCCAGCACCGGCATATACATCCCAAGATCCCGAATGTTATCCAGGGTAAACGCGCCGGTGTCCGGGTCTGTCAAAGCGTAGTAGCCCACCACGCACAGCGGAATCAGTGTAAAAGCCACCATCCAAAGGATGTAGGGCACACTGAGCAAAACAGACTTATTCTTCCTCATCGCCGGCATCCTCCGTCAACTCGTCATACTCGGCGGAGTAAGAGCTGTAGTCACCAAACATACCGGAATATTCGCTCTTGTGCATGATGTGGATATCCTCCGGATTCAGACGAATGCCGATCTGTGCACCCACAGGCTGGAAATCCGTAGTTTGGATCAGCCACTTGAAGCCCTTGAATTCCACGATAATATCATAATTCAGGCCCTTGAAGGTGATACCGGTAACGGTGCCCACCAGATGTCCCTGGTCAGGCTCCACAATGTCGATATCCTCCGGCCGAATGACCACATCCACCGGCTCGTTGGGCTCAAAGCCGGCATCCACACAGGTAAAGGTCCTGCCAAAGAACTTAACTTTATAATCTGCCAGCATAATACCGTCCAGGATGTTACTTTCGCCAATGAAGTCTGCCACAAAGGCGTTCTCCGGCTCGTTGTAAATATCCTCGGGCTTGCCGATCTGCTGGATCCGACCCTTATCCATAACAACCACAGTATCAGACATGGAAAGCGCCTCTTCCTGATCGTGGGTAACATAGACAAAAGTGATGCCGGTAGCCTGCTGGATCCGCTTCAGCTCGTTCTGCATATCCTTACGCAGGCGAAGATCCAAAGCGCCCAAAGGCTCGTCCAGCAGCAAGACCTTCGGCTCATTGACCAGTGCTCTGGCAATGGCGACACGCTGCTGCTGTCCGCCGGACAAGGAGGATACATTTCGGTGGCCGTAGCCCTTCAGACTAACCACCTCCAGCATATGATTGACCCGCTGTTCGATCTCTTCCTTGGGTACTTTCGCCACCCGAAGGCCAAAGGCAATATTATCAAATACATTCAGGTGCGGAAACAGCGCATACCGCTGGAACACAGTATTGATCTGCCGTTTATAAGGCGGCACCTCATTGATACATTCCCCGTCAAAAATCACCGTACCGGATGTTGGCGTAAGGAAGCCGCCAATGATCCGCAATGTAGTGGTTTTTCCGCAGCCGGAAGGACCCAGCAGGGTTAAAAATTCATGGTCATTGATATAGAGATTGATGCCGTCGAGAATACGCTCCCCGTCGAACTCCATGGTAAGATCCCGGAGCCTGATGAGTTCCTTGGACATTATCCTCCCCCGTTCCTTTTCGTAGATTTCGTCACAATATGACAAGTATACATATACTAAAAATTCTGCCTTTTGTCAATGGATTTGCCCGGTTACAGGTAAGAATATTTTTCATTTTCACCGGTCAAGCATTTGCCTTTTCAGGCTGCCCTGTTCTTTTCGGTAAGCATTGGGTGTTTTTCCACAGATCCGACGGAACATTTTTGTAAAGTAGGAGCTGCTCCCCCACCCGGTACGCATAGCCACCTCTGTCACAGAAAGCTCTGTTGCTTCCAAAAGCTTTTCCGCAGCCCGGACGCGGTATTCCAAAAGATACTCCATGGGAGACTGGTTGATGGATGCCCGGAAGCAGCGCAGGCACTCCCGGGTGCTGACGGTGCCGGCCTCGGCGATCTGGTCCAAGGTCAGCTTTTCGGCAAAGTTTTCCTGGATAAATGCCAGCATGGTAAGCATTCTGTCCTGATTCTTGGATGGGACTGTCTCAATTCTGGTTTGGGAGAGCTCCTCCAAAAGCAGCAACCAAATCTCGCTGAGAAGATTTCTTGTCTGAAACTCCACATTCTCCTGCGCCTGCAGCAAGGAAAGCTGCCGCAGCTTTTGCAGGAGCTGCTTTTGCGTCTGCGTCTGTCCCCGGATCGGCAGCAAATCCAGCTTCCGGTTTTGGATCACCGGATTCAGATATTTCGTTTCATATACGCTCTTAAAGTGACCGCCCAAAAACACAGGATGGAACAAATGAGAATCAATGAAGCACCCACCGGTATCTGTCATGGCAGTCAGCACATTGCTGTTGATAAAAAAGCCTTCCCCTTTTTCAAACGTCTGGGTCTGTCCGGCGGTAGATACCTTTACGCTTCCGGCTTGCACATATCCAAACTCCAGCGCTTCATGCCAGTGCCAGGGCACTGCCGTTTTCCCCATATCCACAGGGTGAAACGCATAGGGGTACGCATTGTGCAGTCCCTCCACCTCTTCCATCTGATTGCTTCTGATCTGCAGCTTCATATTGAGTATATCCTTTCTAAAAACAGTAAAAGTTGGCTATATCGTTATATTTTAAGGCTATATATTGATTGTAATACGCAATATTGTCTTTATAATAATATTATACAGAGGTTATGAAAAAAGTAAAGTATTTTTAAGGAGGAGCGCATATGACTTCTATCATTTATCTGATCATCTTTTTGGCAGGTCTGTACGGTCTTCAGGTTTTAGAGAGCTGGTTGAATATAGAGGCATAAACCAGCCTCGACGGTACAACAAAAGCGCGCAGTAGCAACTACTGCGCGCTTTTCTATGCATACGTTACGCCAAATAGATCGCCTTGCAGGCCAGCATGGTCTCGTAGCAATCCAGCTTGGAAACCAGCTCCAGAGGAGCATGCATGCTTAAAACAGGCACGCCGGCATCCACGGTAACGATGTTGCGGTTGGCCATATAGGCAGCCACCGTGCCGCCACCGCCCTGGTCGACCTTACCCAGGGTCGCGATCTGCCAAATGACACCGGCCTTGGCGAAGGTGGTGCGGATATGACCCATAGCCTCAGCGGAAGCATCGGATGCGCCGCCCTTACCCCGGGAGCCGGTATACTTGCAGATGGAGATACCGTAGTTCAAACGGGAATTGTTCCGGCTATCGGAAACTTCGGCAAAGTTGGGGTCGTAAGCGTTGGAAACATCAGCGCTGAGGCAGAAGGAATTGGCAAAGCAGTCCTCCAGCTTCACGCCCTGGGCATCACACAAGCCGCCCATGAAATGCTCAAAGTAATGGCTCTGCATACCGGAAATACCCACGGAGCCGATCTCTTCCTTGTCAGCCAGGATGCAGACAGCCGTCTTGGTGGGCGTTTCAATGTTAAACAGGGCTTCCAGCTCAGCGTAGGCGCAGACCCGGTCGTCATGACCGTAGGCACTGAGCAGACTCCGGTCGAAGCCTACCTCACGGCATTTGCCGGCAGGAACGATAACCAGTTCCGCAGACAGGAAGTCTTCCTCGATGAGGCCGTACTTTTCGTTGAGCCACTTCATGATGTTCAGCTTCACAAGATCGCTGCCCTCGCCCTCGATAGGCTCAGAGCCCAAAATCACATTCAGCTGCTCACCGGCAATAACCTTACCGGCAGTTTTTTGCATCTGATCCGCAGCCAGATGGGGCAGCAGATCAGAGACCATCAGCACAGGATCAGCGGGATCTTCGCCAATGGTGATGGTGATGACGCTGCCGTCCTTGCGGTAAACCACACCATGGAGCGCCAGCTCAATGGTGGGCCACTGATACTTCTTGATGCCGCCGTAGTAGTGGGTCTTGAAGTAGGCGATCTCAGAGTCCTCGTACAAAGGATTGGGCTTCAGGTCCATTCGGGGGCTGTCTACATGGGCAGCGCAGATGTTTGCGCCCTTCGCCAGAGATTCTTTGCCTACGACCGCCAAAGCGATGGCCTTGTCACGGCAGTTATAATAAATCTTTTCGCCGGGATTGGCAGTCATGCCGGGGGTAAAGGGCTTAAAGCCCAGCTTTTCCGCTTCTGCAATTGCCCAGGCGGTAGCTTCCCGCTCCGTTTTGCAAGCATCCATGAAAGCCATGTAGCGCTTGCAGTATTCATTCATTTCAGCCTTCTGCTCCGCGGTAATACGGGTATAGCCGTTCTTCGGCGCGGCAAGCAGAGCTTCGCGCAATTCTTCATTGGTCATAGGTCATATCTCCTTTATTGGTTTTCTTTCATTATACCCAGAGAAAACAAAAATGCAAGGCATTTTGCCTGAAACGCCTCTAGATTTCCGTCGTTGACAAGCACATGGTTACATTTTTCCCGAAACCAAGCTTCCTCGTGCTGGGCGGAAACACGGCTGCGGGCGTATTCTTCTGAAATGCCGTCCCGACCCATAAGCCGCTTGATCCGATCTTCTAAGGGTGCGGTGACGGCTACGGTCACATCACAAAGCTCCGCAAGGCCGCCCTCAAACAGGCCGATGGCATCGATGGCTGTCAGCTTCGTCCGTTCCTCTAGTTTACATAACACTTCCCGTTTTACTGCGCTGTGGGTGATTTGGTTTAAGTCTTCCAAAGCAGATTTATCTGCAAAAACGATGTTTCCCAGCTTTTTTCGGTTCAAAGTGCCCTGTTCTACCACACCGGGAAAACGATCCTCAATAGCACGAAGCAAGGACAAATCCTGCTTCAGCTGCTGATGGTAAATCTCATCACAGTCCAACACCCTTCCGCCCTGCTCCCGAATGACATTCAAAAGAGTGGTCTTTCCGGAACCGGTGCCGCCGGTAATGCCCAGAATCATCACTCCACCTCCGCATCCACGATTTGGAAGGCTGCCGCTTTTTTTAGCCGATTCTGCACCGCATAGGCTACACCGCCCCCTTCGGGACATCGGGCATAGACCTTCCGGACAGCCGGATCATCCAGCTCCCGCAGCGCAGCAAACAGGCCTGCGGACAAAGTATTTACATCTGCTTCTTTTCCGTAAGCCAAGGGTGAAAAGCCCTCATAAAGCGGAAGCTCTTCTTCAAAACACAGCACCCGATCACCGGGGGCAAAGTATCGGCGAATGTAAGATGCCGCCTTTTCCCGGGAACCGGCTACGATCAGTACCTCTGCCTGTGGGGCATAATGCTTGTATTTCATGCCGGGGGCCTTGACTACCGCTTCTTTGTCAATTTGCGCGGTAACTGCTTTATCTACCACCAGCTCCCCCAACACCTGATAAAGCTGTTCCGGGGTGATGCCGCCGGGACGCAGCAGACGGGGCTGCCCGTCAGTCAAGTCGATAATCGTAGATTCCACGCCCACGCGGCAGGGACCGCCGTCCACAATGGCAGCAATGCGACCGTCATGGTCATGGCGGACATGCTCCGCGGTGGTGGTGGATGGTTTACCGGAAATGTTGGCTGAGGGCGCGGCGATGGGCACCCCGGCCATACGAATAATCTCCCGGGTTACGGCGCAGTCCGGACAGCGGACTGCTACGGTAGAAAGACCGGCAGTGGTGCGCTTCGGCACTGTATCCTTGGCAGGCAACACCATTGTCAGCGGACCGGGCCAAAACTTTTCCGCTAAAACCCAGGCCGCATCCGGGATACCGTGGCAGAATTTTTCGATATCGGCAGCATCCGCCACGTGCAGGATCAAAGGATTGTCCTGAGGGCGGCCTTTTGCCTCGAAGATCTTTGCGACGGCTGCTTCGTCGAGACCGTTGGCAGCCAAACCGTACACGGTTTCCGTAGGAATCCCCACAAGATCACCGCTGCGGATAATTCGCGCCGCAATTTCAGGTGTTTGCGGGTGGTCGGCAGCTAAATATAAGGTTTTCATCGTCATCCTCCTTTCCGGGGCTTCTTTGTTTGAAAAGGAGCAGCTGCGAAGACAGCTGCTCCCTATTACGCATTTTGAATTAGACAGTGGGCTGGTTTGCTGCCTCGATGATCTTTACAAACTTCTCGGGAACCAGAGAAGCGCCGCCGATGAGGCCGCCGTCAATGTCGGGCTGAGCCAGCAGCTCGTAAGCGTTCTTCTCGTTCATGCTGCCGCCGTACAGGATGGAAATGGCACGGGCATTCTTGGAAGAATACAGCTTGCGAACAACGGCGCGGATGTTCTCACAAACTTCCTGTGCCTGCTCAGGAGTGGCCGTGCGGCCGGTGCCAATAGCCCAAATGGGCTCGTAGGCGATGATGACCTTGCGGATCTTCTCTTCGGAAACACCCTGAAGACCCAGCTTGATCTGCATGGTGATCCACTCTTCGGTAATACCGGCTTCCCGCTGCTCCAGGCTCTCGCCACAGCACATAATGGGGGTCAGACCGGCTTCCAAAGCAGCCAGAACCTTGGCATTGACATCGGCATCGGTCTCGCCCATGGCGCGGCGCTCGGAGTGGCCGATGATCACATACTTACAACCGGCATCCACCAGCATATTGGCAGCGATCTCGCCGGTATAAGCGCCGGAGGGATTGGCATTGACATTCTCAGCGCCGATACCTACCCGGGTCTCACGCATAGCGCGAACTGCTGCAGGAATGCACACGGCGGGAACGCACAGCGCAACATCACACCAGCGGCCCTTGGGCATGATAGTCTTAAACTGAGTCATAAACTCCTTGGTCTCGGAGGGGGTCTTGTTCATTTTCCAGTTACCGGCAATGACGGTCTTACGATACTTTCTGTTCATTTTTAAAACTCCTTTATATATGGACATCGATATGTCGATGTGAATTGACAAGTTTATAGATTGAAGCGTAGGGCGGGGGGCTTGCTCCCGCCGGATTGGCAATATAGTAAGGTCGTAGCAGCGGGGGCAAGCCCCCGCCCTACATGAAATTTCGAAGATTACTTATCCTGCAAGCAGGCGATACCAGGAAGTTCCAGACCTTCCAGGAATTCCAGAGAAGCGCCGCCACCGGTGGAGATGTGGGTAATCGCACCGGCAAAGCCCAGTTGCTCACAAGCAGCAGCGGAGTCGCCGCCGCCAACGATGGTCACAGCGTCGCTGTCAGCCAATGCCTGTGCAACGGCGATGGTGCCCTTTGCCAAAGTGGGGTTCTCAAATACGCCCATGGGGCCGTTCCAAACCACAGTCTTGGCAGCCTTGGCAGCAGCTGCGAACTCAGCGCAGGCCTTGGGGCCGATATCCAGACCCATCTGCTCAGCGGGGATGGCAGTGCAGTCGACATACTCAACAGGGATCTCAGCGTCGATGGGATTGGGGAAGGAAGGTGCAACGGCGGTATCAACAGGCAGCAGCAGCTTAACGCCCTTAGCCTCAGCCTTAGCCATCATTTCCTTGCAGTACTGAAGCTTCTCGTTGTCAACCAGAGACTTACCGACAGTCAGGCCCTGAGCAGCCAGGAAGGTGTAGGCCATGCCGCCACCAATGATCAGGGTGTCCACCTTCTCCAAAAGGTTATTGATAACGTTCAGCTTGTCGGAAACCTTGGCGCCGCCCAGGATGGCGACGAAGGGACGCTCGGGGTTAGCCAGAGCCTTGCCCATAATGGAAACTTCCTTCTGAACCAGGTAACCGGAAACGGCAGGCAGGTAGTCAGCTACGCCGGCGGTAGAAGAGTGGGCGCGGTGTGCGGTACCGAAAGCGTCGTTGACAAAGATGTCAGCCATATCAGCCAGAGCCTTAGAAAGCTCAGGATCGTTCTTGGTCTCGCCCTTGATGTAA
>JAFQIL010000044.1 GCA_017397565.1 Oscillospiraceae bacterium
TATGTTACCACAGGCATTTCCATTTGTCAAGAACTTTTTTCGTTTTCTTTCAAATTTCTTTGTCGCGGCTGCTGTCTCCCGACAGCTTGCGTATATTAGCACACCCCCTCCCTTTTGTCAATACCTTTTTTCACCTTTTTTTCGTTTTTTATAAAAAGAAAGAGCTCCCGAAGGAGCTCTTTCCGTTCTATCTTATTCGGTGTCCTCAATCAAACCATATCCGCCGTCGTTTCTACGGTAAACCACCGCAAAAGCGCCGCCCTTATCCTCATCCCGGAACGCAAAGAAGTTATGCTCCAGCAGATTCATCTGCAGCACCGCTTCCTCCCGGGTCATGGGCTTGAAATAGAAGCTCTTGATACGAACAATGCTCAGGTCGTCCTCTTCCTCGGCAACGGGGGCGAAGGAGGTTTCCTCCTGCACAGTGCGGGTAAAGGCATCCTGACGAAGCCGACGGGCCAGGCGGGTCTTGTTCTTGCGGATCTGACCTTCGATGGTGCCCACCGCGGCATCTACGGATGCAAACATATCCGACGTGCTCTCGCTTGCCCGGAACCAGGTGCCTGCACCGTGAACGGTCAGTTCCACCTTATTCCGGTTTTTCTCCACAGAAAAGACGACAAGTGCTTCCGCATCCTCCTCAAAGTACCGGGCCAGCTTCATTACTTTTTTCTCGGCGTAGGCATGGACATTACCGGGGAGTTTAACTTTTTTCTCACTGTACTGAAACTTCATATGCGGCAGCTCCTTTCGTTTCACCGGTCATCCGGTGTATTTATAGTATACCATGAAACCCCATATTCGGCAAGGGTTACACTTGTAAAATAATTATGACAGGAGACCGCAAGGCCCCCTGTCATGTTGCTCATTCAATTTCGTCTTCCTCGTCCAGTAATTCTGCCATAGTCAGATTGTAAACAGCCTCTGCCTTTTTCTCAAACAGCTTGCTCAGTCGCACTGCCTGACGCTGATTGGGCGCAGACAGCTCCAGTGTCATTAAATTTCCCATTTCATCATCCAGGGACATCATTACAGAAAAATCACCGGTGTCTCTCGGGATGATCTGGGTCTTGACGAAGCTGCTTCTGCGAATCTGACGGTTGAAGCGGTTCACAGCATTATCTGCCCGCTGCTTTACGGTAAAAGCGATGGAATCCTCCGTCAGAGAGCCGTCCGCTTTCCCCTTCTCGGTAATAACGTAACATTCTCCCTCCGCTTCCTTCAGATGACCGGATTTCACCATTTCCGGCAGGGCGGTGCAAACATCAAAATAGCTCAGGCAATCATCCTGGTAGCACAGTTCATAAATCTGCTGAATATTCACAGGGTAATTCACACGGGCCATGACAAAGAGGATCAAAACCTTAACGTCCAGCATATCGTGAATAAATCCAAGTCTTTGCATATACTTCACCTCTTACTGTTATTATACAGAATACTGGCAAAAAATCAAGCACAAGCACGTCGAGCGGTTCATATTCTGCAATAGATAAGGAGGGATTTTTATGAAACCCATGCTGATTTTTCCGGCAGGCACCACCGGTGCCGTCCGGTACGCATCGGATGTACTACATAAGGCGGGCGTTGCCCTGATCGACCATCCTGCACCAGAAATCACCCATCTTCTTTTGGACGTCCCCAGCTTCTCTCCGGAGGGGAACCTCCGCAACGGCAGTGATTTCCCCCCGCTTCTGGAACGGCTTCCGGAGAGCATAACTGTGATTGGAGGCAATCTGTCTCACTCCGCCCTGGAAGGATACAGGAAATACGATCTGCTGACAGACGAGGATTATTTGGCCCAAAATGCAGCCATTACCGCAGAATGCGCCCTGCGTATTGCCGGTTCCAGGCTGAACGCCACGTTTCGGGACACCCCTGCCCTGGTCATCGGATGGGGACGGATCGGAAAATATCTAACTCAGCTTCTGATGGCAATGCATACTCCTGTCTGCGTTGCGGTCAGAAACAAAAAAGATCAGGCCTTGCTGAACGCTCTGGGATACCGGGCCATAGGGATGGATGCCGCTCTTGGAGGTTTTCGGCTGATTTTCAATACGGTTCCAGAGATTGTTTTCCCGGAAGAAATACCGAAATGCAGGGACTGCGTCAAAATCGATCTGGCATCCCGGAAGGGTTTGGAAGGAGACGATGTCATTCGCGCAAAGGGGCTGCCCGGTGTTCTGGCGCCGGAAAGCTCCGGCCGGCTGATTGCAGGCAGCATTCTCCGGCTCAGAAAGGAGGAGCAGCTATGAACGTAGGCTTTGCCATGTGCGGTTCTTTCTGCACCTACAGCCAGGTATTCCCGGTGATGGAGCTGCTAAGCCGGGATTATCATTTGATTCCCATATTTTCCGATGCTGCATACACAATCGACAGCCGATTCGGCACAGCCCGGGAGCATATCCATGCCGCTTCGGAAATATGTGGCCGGGAACCGCTGCATACCATCGCTCAGGTGGAGCCCATCGGACCGAAGAAGCTGCTGGATGCTCTGGTGATAGCCCCATGCACCGGAAATTCCCTGGCAAAGCTGGCTCATTCCATCGCCGACGGGCCGGTGACCATGGCTGCAAAAAGCCACCTGCGAAACGGACGGCCGGTGGTGATCGCCGTGTCCACAAATGATGCGCTGGCAGGTGCCGCAGAAAACATCGGAAAGCTGATGTCCAGGAAGCATATCTACTTTGTTCCCTTCGGACAGGATGATCCCCGCACGAAGCCAACTTCCATGGTAGCCGATTTCAGCAGGATTCCCCAAGCACTGGAAGAGGCATTGGAAGGGCGGCAGGTACAGCCGGTATTGCTGTAGAACACAGGAGCCTCATTCACCGCCGCACTTGTATGTTTGTCCCCGATATGGTAATATACTCCTGAATCCATTTCACTTCCCGGGGAGCAGATATGAAGAAAGAATTGAATGCTAATACACTGAAAGCAATCGCAATCACCGCAATGACCCTCGACCATATTGCCTGGATGCTTTTCCCCGGCTATTCGCGGGATTGGCTTCCCATCGTGCTGCATATCATCGGCAGAATCACCTGTCCTGTCATGTGTTTCTTTATCGCGGAAGGCTATCACCACACAAAGAATATTGCAAAATATACAGGGCGGTTATTTGCATTTGCTTTTCTTTCCCATTTTGCCTATGTGTTTTTCTCTTCCGGCTCCGTTGACTGGAAATCCTTTATTCCCTTTTACGATGGCAATTTTCTGAATCAAACCAGCGTAATGTGGCCCCTCTCATGGGGATTGGTGATGCTCCGGATCGCGGACAGCGGAAAAATCTCCCCCGCAGCAAAGCCCCTACTGATCATCCTGGTTTGTCTGATCACCTTTCCCAGCGACTGGAGCTGCATTGCAAGCCTCTGCGTTCTGGCATTCGGAACGAACCGGGGCAATTTCAGGGCGCAAATGCTGTGGATGGTGTTTTATGTTTCCCTGTACTGCGTTGTCTATTTCTTTGCCCTCGACAAAGTCTACGGAATTCTGCAAATGGCTGTCGTGGCTGCAATCCCCATTCTTTCGATGTACAACGGACAGCGAGGGGGCAATCCCAGAATGAACCGTATTCTGAAATGGCTGTTTTACATCTATTATCCGCTGCATCTGCTGATTATCGGCTGGATTCAAATTGCTATGCTTCCGCAATGAATCCCCCGTTTTTCCGGGCAGCTGTATACGTGCAAAAAAGGAGGGCAAGCGCCCCAATACCATTAAGTTAATCTAGCACATACCCCTATGCTACAGAAGACGTAGCATAGGGGTATTTTTTCTTAATAATTTCAAAGAAAGCACTTGACAAAGTTTCAAAAATCGAGCAAGCCGCCTTGTAAGCATTTTTAAGGA
>JAFQIL010000045.1 GCA_017397565.1 Oscillospiraceae bacterium
ATATGTGATACAGCTATTGTATCATTGGGTGCGCCGCTTTACAAGCAACCCGCTGTTGCTGTCAGTTCGACATATTGGAATTCACTTATCGCCTGTCTATTTCTTTTTGTCTTTTAAGCGCACCCATAATCTCTCTGATACTGGGGTCTCCCTTGATTATGCAACGAATGCCATCCCAATTTGTCGTTTTTATAAAGTTTTGGAATGCTTCTTTTATTTTGCTCATAACATAACTCCTTCGCTCGTTTTTCTTGATCATAGCGGACTGCTGCAAAATATAAAACGGCTAATGGGAGCCATATGAGTGAATTTTGGACAACTGACCTATATTTGACCAACAAATGTCCCAAAATGTCCGTTGTAAGATTTACGCGTATGCCGTATAATGATCTAAAAAACAAACGAAAATGGTGGATAATGATGAAGCATACAGTAACTACCTACAACACAAAGAGAATGCTTGCTGATTCTCTAAAAAAAGCAATGAAGGAAAAGCGTTTTTCAAAAATCACGGTAAGCGAAATTATTCAGGATTGCGGTGTGAACAGAAAAACCTTTTACTATCACTTTGAAGATATTTATGCATTGCTTAAATGGATGTTTGACGAAGAGGCAATCGAGGTCGTTAGGCATTTTGATTTACTTGTGGATTACGAAGAAGCAATTCATTTTATTATGAATTATGTGGACGAAAACGAGTATATCATTAGTTGTGCATATAACTCTATTGGCCGAGAAGAGATGAAACGCTTCTTTTGTGCTGATTTTCTTGGCATTATAACCACCGTTATTGATTCGGCTGAAATAAGAATCGGAAAAAGATTTGACCCCGATTTCAAGGAATATGTAGCCAAATTTTACACAGAAGCACTTGCTGGCATGCTCATTGATTGGATTCAGCAAAAGGATAAACACGACAGAGAAAAAGTCGCTGGATATCTGACTACCATTATTGCTACGGCACTTGATAATATGTATTTCGTTGAAAAACAAAAAAAACAACCACTGAAAATATCTTCGGTGGTTGTTTCGTTCTGTTAGTCAAACATTAATCTATCGAACCGTTTAAGCGCAGTTATCTACCTAATAGTTGTTCGAGTGCGGGAGTTATCGTATTTGTAAGCACCTCGTATCCTGCGGATGTTAAGTGACCGCCATCGGTCGTATATTCTGCATATATTTCACCTGTTTCAAGATTCAAAAGTGGAGAATACAGATCGACAAATTCGTATCCGTATTTTTCTGATAGGAGCTTTATTTTAACGTTGTTATAGGCTGCTTTTTGATTATTTTTGCCCCATTCCTGACTCATAGATGTAAGAGATAGCAATACTATTTTGGTATTTGGCAGATTTTCCTTAAATCCCTTCAAAATATTTTCATAGTTATCAAACATTGTATCAAAGTTGTTTGCCCCTATGAGCATTACTGCCACTTTAGGCTTTAAATCATAAACCGATACCTTAAGACGTTTTTCAAGACCAAAGGTCGTTTCACCACCAATTCCGCGATTAAGAACAAGATATTGCGGAAAGTATTTTTCAAGATCGTATCCGTCGGTAAGGCTGTCGCCAAGGAAGGCAACGTCCACCTCATAGTCATCATATTTCTCGTTTTCCGCTGTATACATAGCAAGCTTTGCGTCATAATACTCCTGCACCGCTTTTAATAATTGCTCCTTCTCTCGCTTTTGCGGCAATGCCACAGCAAAAATATATGTAAGACTTACCCCTATAGCCAATAAAATAGAGAAAGCTACCGTTGCAAGAATAATCTTCCTCTTTTTAGGCATAAAGATCCCCTCCTAATTTGTTAATCATCTTAAAAGTGGCCGTCAAATTCCAATTTATCTGTGTGCTTTAAACTTGATTCCTGCTTTTCTCGCCTGGCTACATAAATCCTTTGTCTGTAATTTGTATTCCTTGCCGTCCTTGATAAAATGCGTACCGCATTGTCTGAATTCAAAGGAAACGTTTTTTCTGATGCACTGCTCCCGGATGTCAAGCACCCAAGCATAGTCAAGCGGTCTTGCATTTCGATCCGATTCGCCGCCGACGACCACAAGTTCCATTCCATCAAGGTGGCGCTCCATATCGATCGCTTCGATCAGTGGCTGCGCCGTGATGCATTTATGTTTGATCGGTAGTTTATCAAAAATCCCAAGCTTATAATCAGCATTTCTTTGGTTTTCAACCGTACAACAGACGACCACATTTTCATATCCGTCGCCCCAATCCTCGGGGATACATTGCATAAATCGGTCAATGCGCTTCGTGAGAAAAAGAAAGGTGCAATCGCTGCGCTCCTTTATCATCTGCCAACATTCCTGCCGCCAGGCGTCTGCCTCTTCAATCAGGAAATCCGTTGAAAAGCAAAGATATATAAGTCCTGCTTTCATTTTGTAATTCCCGTTTTTTAATTTTTGAGTGGGCTTGTAAAAATCTTTCGTTTTCACGATATGGGAGGTGTCAACGCCCCGTTTTGCATCCCCTTTATGAATATAGCAATGCAAACACCCTTCGCTGCATTTTTTACATCCTCTCCAGGGATTCCACATTGCCATATCCTCACCTCCGGTCAAATTGTTGTTGGTCAGTTTACATCGGTGTTCCCACTTCGATCAAATTACCGTCCAAATCGTAGAATCGGATCACTCGCTGTCCCCAGCTATGTGTCATAAGACGGTTTACGTATTCAACGGCCGGATATAGTCTTTCTAATTTTTCCACAAAGGATTCGATGTCCTGCTCCTCGAAATACAGTTCGCAAGAGTTGCTTTTCGGAATGATATCTCTGCCTAAAAAGGATTTCCAAATTTTCTCGTCCTGAAGGACAAGACCTTCTGTTAAAATCATATTGCCATCGTTGTCATGCACCAACTCTATGCCGAATAAGTCGTGATAAAATTTTCTCGATTTTTCGATATCTTTCACAACGATCAGAAAATTCTTTAATTTCATGTTTTTATTTTCTCCCCCTTTTTCGGTGCGGGCAGTTCTTCCGCAACGCCTGCAAACAGGCTTTGCAGAAAGGCTTTATCTTCCATATTTTCTACAAGAAGCATCTCCTTCGCGCCCTCGTAGGGAAGCTCCATCGGGGCGTTCGGCATTAATCTTTTGGCAGAGAGTGTGGGCTTAACTAATAGCCGGTTGTCGTAGACACCGCCTACGACCTTGCCGCCGTGATACAGCACATATTCTCCCATCATCGCCCGGGCAGAAAGGCCCTCGCACTGCTCCAAAATGAAATCCACATATTCCTTACTGCTTGCCATCGGTTATCCCTCCCCTGTCTTGAAAGCATTATATCGCATTTTTCTGGGGTTAGCAACAAAACAGCTTGCAATTTATACCGATTGGTGTATTATTGACTTAGGAACAATAGCTTTTGTCAGAATACTGGCACCGGCAGCGAGTCGCTTCCGGGTAGCATCCATCCACCGTATTCGCTTCGCTCAGCCGAACTGCTTGCAGTATTTCAGCACACGTTGTGTGCGCCACCGCGGCACATTTCATGTGCCCGCACCCTAAATACTGCAGCGCATTTCGCCATACATCATTGTATTGTTCCAATCCGGGAAAGGGAGGGAAGTTTCATGATCGTATACAGGGAGCTTTCCTCCCTTGAACAGGATCTTGGCATCAGCGCCAAGACACTCTATGCCGTCAGCAACAATTTGAACAAGCATTATCGTAAAGCTAAGCTCCCCAAAAAGAACGGCGGTTTTCGCAATCTGTCCGTTCCAGATGAGGCGCTAAAAACCATTCAAAAGCGGATTGCTGAAGTGCTATTGATCCATATGCCCATATCAAAATACGCAAAGGCATATCGGTTTGGTGGTTCCACATTGCGTAATGCCAAACATCATGTTGGTAAGCAAATTGTGCTGAAGCTGGATATCCTTCATTTCTTTGACAGTATCCGATACTCTACTGTAAAAGATGTGGTATTCCCAGAGAAGATCTACGCAGAGCCTCTGCGTATTCTACTGACCATGCTGTGCTATCACAAGGATGCCCTTCCTCAGGGAGCACCCAGCTCCCCGGCTATCACGAACATCATTCTATACGAGTTTGACGAGCAGATTGGTGGGTGGTGTCGGAATCAAGGCATTGCCTACACCCGATACTGTGATGATATGACTTTCTCCGGTGATTTTGATCCGTCAGCTCTAATTCAGTTTGTCAGACTGGAATTGAAGAAAATGGGTTTCCTGCTAAACGAGCAGAAGACCAGAATCCAGCGCTCAGGTCAGCAGCAGACTGTTACCGGCATCGTAGTCAATGAGAAGCTGAGTATCCCTGCAGACTACCGCCGCAAGCTGCGGCAGGAGCTATATTACTGCAGAAAGTTTGGTATCCGGGAACATTTGCAGAAAATCGGTCTGGATATCCCGGAGGATGCATATCGGATGCAACTGCTGGGTAAGATCAATTATGTGCTGCAGCTTTACCCGGATGACCGGGATATGATAGCTGCAAAAAATCAAATCATTGCAAAAAGCCGCTGAGGAATTCGTTTCCTCAGCGGCAATTTTATGTTTTTCATAGCAGTTTTTGGGTGTAGATGTCAATAACCTGCTTGGCAAACATCTCCATCACCTGCGCACCCAGGTCCTTTGTCCGCTCCTTGGTGCGGCTTTTTTGCTTCTGCTGGGATTCCTTGTAGGCATCTGTTTTGCCGTAAAGCACCTTGGCCTGCTGGCAGTACTGGTCAATTTTCTTGGGGTCAAATCCTTCATAATCCATATATTTCACTCCTATTCATACGGACTACCGATCATATCCCCTAAAATCGCTCCGTACATTACTTGCCTCTTTTCTGATAGTCCTCGTCCACCTTACGTCTCCAACCATTGGTCATAGGCTTGGAAGCGCGCACACTGCATACCGCATCGCTGACAGCTTCGTAGATCACCGCTGTCCCAACGGAATCTGCGTTGTAGTTTACCGCCCTGTCTGCGCCGATGCCGAACCGGGCAGCTTCCTTGGCCGCATCGATGTTCGCACCCAGGAAAATAAACTCCCAACCGTACTTTTCCTTCTGCCGTTCGATCATGGCTTTCAACCGGTGATAGGAATACTTGCGACTGGCGTTTTCCATGCCGTCGGTGGTGATAACGAACAGCGTCTTCTCGGGGCGGTCTTCTTCCCGGGCATACTTATGGACATTGCCAATGTGGTGGATAGCGCCACCTATCGCATCCAGCAGTGCGGTACAGCCACGAACGTAATACTCCTTGCGAGTCATAGGCTCGATTCTCTGAATGTCTACCCGGTCATGGATGACTTCACACTTGTTGTCGAACAGCACGGTGCTGACCACCGCTTCGCCCGCTTCATCCTTCTGCTTTGCGAGCATGGAGTTGAAACCACCGATGGTGTCATCCTCCAAGCCTGCCATAGAGCCGCTCCGGTCCAGAATGAATACCAACTCTGTCAAATTCTTCTTCATAATAAAACCTCCTACAATGTTGTGTGTTTTCGCTTACACCCACATTATAGGAGGTTTTCATATTCATTTGGTCAACTGCCAGGGGACTTTTATTCAAAGCACGACAAGGTTTCACGGTCGCGCTCATTAATACTGCTTATTCTATATGAATATCTCATATTTATGCTCCTAACAGCGTCTGATCGAATTCGTACAATGCAATATTGATCTCCACCACATTGTAATTCCCTTGCTCAATAAAATAGCGGATAATCAAGTCGAATTTGCTGCTATTGGTCAGAGCGTAGCCTGCTCTGCCGATCAAATCCTTGGTTTCTTCCAAATTCAATTCCAAGGCGAGTGCCAAAGCAATGGCTGTGGGTTTTGTGGGCTTATAGTTCGGATTGTTGCGAATCTTAGAAAAATGCTGCTTGGAAATGTTTGCTCTCTTGTAAATCTCCGAATCCTTCTTTCCGGTCTTGTCGATCAGTTTCAAAAGGGTCTGCGTAAAGCCTGCATCAACCTGCTTGAGCATATCCTCAAGGGACTTAGATCCTGCTTGTGGCACGCGCGAATGCGGCTTTCCAACGCCCCCAACTGCCGGCGATTCTTTCAAACCGGGCTTCGCAAAAATCGTGAAGATCCCATCGATCTGCTCAACCTTCGCATCTTCCGCCATGCGAGCAGTTTCTCTCCTGGGCAGAGGATTCCGGGCAGATCTTGCACAAAATGCCGTGTTTTCGCACAATTCCACATAATTTTCGTCTATGTAGCTGGCAACACTTTGGAACATCTTTTCTGACAGCTTGAAAGATGTGCGGTCAAACACCACCAAATAGATCTGCATCTCGTGTTCCAGCAGAAATTCACTGAATGCGGAAATCGCGATCTGCAGCGCCTTATCCTTGGGAAAGCCGTAATTTCCGGTGGAGATCAGCGGAAAAGCAATGGACTGGCAGTTATATTCCAAGGCCAAACGCAGAGAATTCTCGTAACAGTTGCGCAGATACCCTTCTTCTCCATAGCTGCCACCGTCCCACACAGGGCCAACGGTATGTATCACATATTTTGCCTGCAGGTTAAATGCCGGTGTGATGGCAGCCTGACCCATATCAATATGGCCTATTTCCTGCCGTGAACGCAAAAGCCCCGGGCCTGCCGCCTCATGGATCATAGAATCCGTACCCAGACCGATCACCGGCCGGGGATTAGCCGTGTTCACAATGGCATCTACTGCCATCTTGGCTATGTCGTTTCGTACAATTTCAAACGGCATATGCGTACCTCTCAATCAATATTGTTAGTAACTGAATATATTTTACAACTTTCTAAGGCATTCGTCAACGGATGCACGATCAAACATCCTCATGATCTCAATATATCTGTCCGATAAACCTGTTAAAAAAGACCGACCAGCACACACTGATCGGTCCAGAATAAAATCACATATCAAAAAGCAACAGCTCCAATTCTTTTTCCAAAGAAGACGCTGATGCATAATCCATATTCGGATTTTCCCATACTTTCGTGACTGTCCTAATTTCAAGAGCATCCAACGCATAAGCTTTTATAAACAAAAGCTGATTGATATTCATTTGAGCGCAGCTCCGGAATATCCTTCTTCCAAGCCTGCGCTCGTTTTCTTTTGTATGCCTTGCTGTTTTCACTCTTGCGAGTAACAGGGTTAATATCTCCCCACGTTCCACGCTTGGATTTGTTGATCTTCTGCTGTTGTTTCTTAGACAACTTTTCATAGGGGATAAATTTCTCCACAATTCGGCTCCTTTCAACATTTGAAAAAGTGGTGGGTCAGGTAGGACTTGAACCTACAGCCGCATTAAGCACCGGATTTACAGTCCGGGGTGATACCAATTACACTGTACTGACCCATATGGCGTGAACGGAGGGACTCGAACCCCCAACCCCCTGCTTCGTAGGCAGGCGCTCTATCCGGTTGAGCTACGTCCACATAGTGGTGGAATCGGCCGGGTTTTGAACCAGCGACGCTTAAGTTTTCAATCTGGCACTCTACCAACTGAGCTACGATTCCGTGGTATGAATGAAGGGAGTCGAACCCGCGATAGGCAGAACCACAATCCGCTGCCTTACCACTTGGCTACACCCCAATATTGATGATTGCCTTCCCCGCCTCAGGAATGCGTTATTACAAGAATATCATCGATCAGCACATCGAAGAGTGCCGCAAGCACGATTAGATTATCGACAGTTGGAAGCGCAGCTCCATTCTGCCAGAACCTCACTGTCCCCAAACGGGGCACAAATTTTCCCCGGCAGCTGAGATATCCCGTCATTTCGCAGCATTTAATAGTCATTGCGTTTGAAAAGCAGAAAATAGAGCATCCAAAGGAATATCTTAAAGGGCATCGTCACAAGAAATATCAAAATATTCACCGGACCAAAAATCAACTTTCTCAGCATAACAGTTCCTCCTCTTTTTTGCTTGTGACACCATTGTACAACCCAATTTGTCCAATAAACCGGCACTATACTGCCGGCATTGAAAATATACCTGCGCAGGCCGTCAAAACATTAAGCCCTGCCAATTAAATGGCAGGGCTTTTGGGCGTTTTGGGGAAAGTTATCCATTTATAGCTATTCATTGCAGGAAATTGTAGAGATCGGTGTTTCTTTTCGGATTTCGTTTTAGGGGTCAGCGTTTCTTTTTCTTTTGAAAAAGTACGTAAATCACAGCAAAAACTGCCACTAGGCCCAAGAAAATCCATATATTTTTGGATATATTATCCGTATTTGGCTGTGTGTGGGTGTGATCGTGATTATTACCCCCAGGGGTTGTGTGGTCATGGTCGTAATCGTCGTCTTCAGTGGGTGTTTGGGTATGATTATTGTTATTTGAGGGATTTGTGGGCTTTGTTATCTCATTTTCACTGGGGGTCGTGGGCCTGGTTTCCGGGGGTAGCGTCGGCCTTGTGGAGATATCCTCCTCCGGTTCTGTTTCTCCGGGATGGGTCGGCTCTTCATTGACAAAATGGAAGGCTTTCTTTTGCTCACCACAATCCTCGCAGGTAAATGTGGTGATCCGCTTGTTGACATTATCCGGATCATTCACGGTTGTGCCGGCATCCCACTGATGGGGCGCAGACTGTTTTCTTTCACACAAGGTACAGGTTCTTCCGTGGTGAAAGCTGCCGTTACTGCTCCATTGACCAAAGCTATGCTCGCACTTAGTGCTGACCCAAGTCGTTGCTGTGAAGTCACCAACATCCTTGCCGCCGTTTTTCAGTCGCAGGGTACAAGTAACCTTTGTATCAAAATGTGCCTCCTTGGTGATCACCCGGAAGGCCACAGAGCACACCTCCGAAGAAAACCGCACAGGCTGTGTAGCCGTCCAGACACCTGTTCCTTTTACCATATCAAAAGTCTGAATCAAGCCTTCCTTGGCCCAGGTGGAGGAAGACTCCAAAGGCTTTAACACCTCTTTGTCATAAGAAAAGATCACGGCAACCGCATCGGCCGTCACAGGCTGGGACAGCTTCCAGGTTACATACACGGTTTCCCCTTCCTGCACCGTAACATCCTCGATCAGCAATTCATTTTCTGCGCCCAAGGCTACGGTATGCAGTGTGCAAGTCAAAACCATCAGCAAAAATATCGCGACACATTTTCTCATAATTCTTACTCCCTCACAAATGTAAGAACCGTTGCCGGTCTCGTTTTTGCCGGGGACCTTTCCCCGGCAAAAACCAACCCGGTAGGTTCGCAGGGCGGTGACTTTGGTCACCGCCCTGTTCTGTTTTTACCTTACTTGCTGCGCTTCTTTCTGATGATCAGCACCGCTGCTGCTGCAGCCGCAACGGCAACCGCAGCCAATACGATCCACAGCACTGTATTACCTGCTGCCTCTTCGATCACGATCAAGTAATCGGAAGCATGGCTGAAGGGCAGAACGATCTTGCCGTCCTGACCGATGACACTGCTGCTCACCAGCTCCAGCTGCTTATCCGCATTGTAGTAATAGAGCTTGCCTGTCTTACCGGCATTCTCCTGACCCAAATCAACGGACAAATTTGCCGTGAAGCCAAAGTCGCCGTTATGAGTCAGGCTCAGCTGCAGGGTCTTTTCCTTACGGGTAACGGAAGAAATGACATCTGTCGGGATCTTTTGGGTATTCAGCTCCACCTTCAGATCGATATCCTTCAGATTTGTTCCGGTGATGGAATTGCCCAAAATGGTCCACTGGTACTTACCCATGTCCAGAACCAGCTCCACATCCTTACCCTTGGCGGCTTCCAGGACATCGGCAGGCACGATAGCATTGAGGGTGCCGTCGTCCTCGGGAACACCGATTTGTACGGAGCTGCCGTTTTGGGCATTTTGGATATCCTCCAGCACAGCTTCCTGCTTGGAGGGGATCACTTCGCCCTTCTTCAGCTCATAGCCGCAAACAGAGCAGATGCTGTCGCCGGTATAGCCGGGCTCTTCCTTGGTAGCCTCTACCGCGCCCTCCAGTTTGGGGGTATGGGCAGCTTGATCGGCAACATCACCGCAATGGCATACATGCCAGTGGTTGTTGCCATCGGCTTCCCAAGCTTCGGCATAGCTGTGTCCGGTGGCCTTCAAAACGGTATCCTCTGCCTGAATCTGCTGACCCACTTTGCCGTCTTCATAGGCGTAGTATCTGTCGCAATTCTCACAGTAGTAATGGGTCAGGATACCTTCTTCCGTACAGGTGTTTTCTTTACCTGCTACCAAAACAGGAATATGCTCCAGCTTTTCGATCTTCGTACCCTGGCTGCGCTTTACTCCACAGCCGCAGACCTCATGCTTCACGCCCTCTGCTTCCTCAGTGGGCTCTTTGTCGATGACCCAGGAGAAGCTGTGGGCAGCCTTACCTACCTTGGCGCTGCAGCCGGGGGTGGCGCAGGCATGCCAGTGATAAGTTCCATCCGTCAGCCAGCCGCCGGTAGCCTTATGCTTGCCAGTAGCATAGATCACACTGCCGGTAGCGGTCTTAACACCGCAGCCTTTACAGTAAGTATCGCCCGTGTAGCCATCCTGGTAGCAGTTGGCAGACTTTGCGTCTTTTACCACTGTACCGCCGGTATGGTTTTGCGGATCAATGGGATCTACGATGGTATCCAGCAGCAACTGGCAGGCTGCATCCGCATAGTACTTACCCTTACACAGATTCTTGCCGCAGGTCCAATACTCCACAGTACCTGCCTTGGTACAGGTGGCAGGGACTGCCGCATAATGGGTGATGCTTCCGTGTACATGGTCCAGCTTGGGGATCACAGTGCCTTCGTTGCGCTTGACACCGCAGACACATTCCTCATGCTTAAGGCCTGTGACCTCATCCGTAGCCGGCTCGTCTACCTTCCACTGATAGCTATGGGCCGCCTTTTCTACCTGAGCCTCACAGCCGCTGGTAGTACAGGCATGCCAGTGGTGGGTATCATCCTTCAGCCAGGGAGACTGTGCCACATGATTTCCGGTAGGATCCAGAGCTCTGCCGGCTTCCACCAAGGCATCGCAGTCTTTACAGTGGATATCGCCGCTGTAACCGCCCTGATAGCAGGAAGGTGTTACCGCGTTTTTCAGCAGGGTCTTTCCGGTGTGGTTGTCGGGGTTAACTGTTCCGTAGGCGGACCGGCAGACGTCACAAACCGCTTTCTCCACGCAGGTTGCCGTACCACCGGTATGGCTGCAGGTGTATTCACATTCGCTGCAAACACCGTTTGCCCATTCGTGCGTTTCCTTGTCCACAACTGCCGCGCCGCAGCAGTCATAGATCTTTCTGTGATGGGTAGCGTCCTGTATCCACTTTGCAGTTGCGGTATGGTTATTGGCATCCACCGCACCGTAGGCGGACTGACAGACGGTACAGACTGCTTTTTCTGTACAGGTTGCGGTGCCGCCGGTATGGCTGCAGGTATATTCGCATTCAGTGCAAACACCGTTTGCCCATTCGTGCACTTCCTTGGCCACAACTACCGCATCGCAGCAGGTATAGCTTTTGCTATGGTGGGTGGCATCCTGAGTCCACTGTGCCGATCCTGTATGGTTATTGGCATCGATGGGGATACCGGTCTCTGCCAACACCTGGGTGCAGGCACTGTCGGCATAAGCTTTTTCGCAACGGTCACAGTACCAATTTTCCTTTGTACCCGTTGCCACACAGGTAGCATCCACCTTGACATTGTGGGTCGTATTGTGCCCCAGCTTGGGAAGCTGCTCTGCTTCATAGGTGGTAGGGGTTTGCTTATCTGCCTTCAGATACTGATTACAAGCATCGCAGTGATAGTATTCGTTATTGCCGGGATTCTCGCAATCCTCGGTTTTTGCAGGATAATGGGTCGCGTCGCTATGGGTGCAAACCACGGTTACATTACATACCGCGCTGACTTTTCCCACCGACACCTTAATTTGGGTGCTGCCCGGCTTCACTGCCGTGACATTGCCGCTGCTGTCCACCGTGGCAACAGTGCTGTCGGTACTGGACCAGGTAACGGTATCGGTTGTATCCGCAGGCTGGATCTGGGCAGCAAGCTGCTGGGCAGCGGTGCCGGACAGATCCAGCGTCAGATCTGTAACATTCAGGGTCACATCGGTGGCAGGTGCCAACACCTGAACGGTAACAGGCACGGTAAAGGCTGTTGGCTCCGTATCCTCTTCCGTTTTTACCTTGGCGGTAATGTTGAATTGGATGGTTCCCCGAGCCTCGGGGGCGATCTGATAGGTGATCTTGAAGACATCTGTGCTCTGCACCATGTTGATGGCATTCGACACAGTCCACACAGCCGCATATCGTCCGGCATCAACGTTGGCCACATCGCCTTTTACCAGCCACTGTGCGTCTTTCACTGTCAATCCCTCGGGGACCGCATTATATACCACCGCAAGACTGTTCACCTGGGTATAATCATGAACACTCAGGTAAACATCCACAGTTTCTCCGGCATTTCCGGAGACCTCACCGGCGGCGACGCCGCCGGTATTGGTTGCCAGTACGGGCAGCAGCATGGCTGCCACCATCAGCAAAGCTGCAAGCAGGATCCATATTGTTTTTTTCATAACGTTCCTCCTTACGCTTACAGGCGATCCATGGTAATGGCGTAATCCCAGGCGATGCTTCCGTCTGCCGGCACAAAGGTGACACGAACATCATATTCCGCACCGGGGGCGACTTCCTGCACCGCAGCATTCACTTCCTGAGCGCTGATGCTCAGAGCCTGGATACCATCCGCTTCCACAGTCAAATAAACTTCCTGAAGCTTCTCCAGCAGAATCTCCGTACCGTCATCCAAAACGACACTGATCTTTACATCAAAAGCTTCCTCGCCCTGATTCCAGTAGCCCACCACATAGTTTTCACTGCTGCCGTAGTCCTGGGTCATATCCTCCAGGATGATAATGCCGTCTGCTCCATTGGCATTCTCCAGGCCGCAATCCTGGCAGGTATAGCCCTGACCATCGGCGTTGAGCTGCCAATTGTGGCCGTTGTGATTCTTCTTTGTGGTGTCATGCTTCAAAATCTCGCCACAGGTTTCACATTGCGCATGCTCCACCCAAATACCTGGCTGGCTGCAAGAAGGCAGCTTTTCCCACCAGCTGGAATTGCTGGTATTATGGTGGGTGATCTTCTCAGTTTTGCTTTCTCCATAGGAATTGCTCCAGTTCAAAGTAGTTTCGCAACCCTTGGTAAAGTCATAGGTATACAGATTCTGCACCCAGTATACATTTCCATCGGCAGATGTCTCTTCCAGTCGGGTCTTGGTTATCAGGTTACGGTCGTTAAACTGGGCATACTCCGTAATTTGGTATTTTCTTATGTCCTCGCCGTTTTGCTTTGTGTTAACGGACTCCTGCTCAAAGCGAACCAAAACATTGTTTGCGGTATAGGTAGTCTCGGTATTTGTGCTTTGGCAAGCCTTGCAGGTTTGGATGAACTTATCGACCACGGTACCGTCGCTGAGAGTTTCGGTTACTCTTTGCGTTTCGTAATCATGGAAAGCGCAGCCATCCTTGTATATGATATGGATCTGCTCCAGATACTCGCCGGTCTGCGCATTGTAGCCCAACTGCCAAACCTCATGCTTGGTTGCCCAGCAGTCTTCCACCAGCCAGTATTCCGCTCTGCGGATCTTCAGACCGCACTGCGGTTCTGTCTGGGCGCAGGTATGAAGCTGCGCAAAGCTGCTCAGGCTTACCCACCCAGCTGTTGTTTGCTGTTGGCCGTTTACCGCATCGGTGATCCAAAGCTCTGTGTCGCTTATATCAAGGTCACAGCCACAGTCCGGGCTATACTGGCAAAACTCATATTCTCCGCAGGCGCAGGCATAGCGCTCCAGCTTACCGCCGCAGACAGAGCCGTAGTTCGTCAGATCCCAGGTTTGTACCACACCTTGATTATGGCTATTGCTGGTCCAGCTTGATGTGTTGCCGCAGACAAGACAGGTATCGGTACAAATCACGCCATCTTCACAGGTTTCAGAGCCTTCCTGCAAAGTATACTGCGTCTGGCCGTATTTATGGACTGTGGTGCCACGCTGCACCTCAAAGTGAGCGATCACGGTTCCTTCCTTGGTAGCGGTTACCGTAACCATCCGCTCATACTGGCACAGGCCCTCTGCTTTCACATCGTACCAGTCTTCCTGAACCTGCAGACCACACTTGCTGCAGGTTTTCAGAGTCGTTCCGGTCTGTCCGCCGTTTTCCTGCTCATGAATATCGTTTTCCCAAATCCAATCGCAGTCATAAGCAGAAATGTAGGTCGTGTCATACTCGCCGCAGGCGCAGCGGCTCTGTTCCAAATAACCGCCGCAGCAGCCCAGATCCGTCAGATCCACATAGTTGGTCACATATCTGGTATGGTTCTTTTCTTCGTAAGACGTCCGCTGTTCCTTACAGTACTTACACTGCAGATACACCGTTACGCTTTCCTCACAGGTGCCCTGGAAGTCCAAAGCCAACCAGGTGTGGTACTCTGTACGGAAGGTTTTCTGCAGATCCAGCTTTACTTCGCCATCCCGAACCAGCCGGAAATAGAAGAACGTTTCCTCATAGCACGCTTCTTTATACACTTCTGTCTGATACTTGCGATAGATCACGCTGCCGCAGGTCTGACAGATATGCTCCATAGCACCGTCTTCATTTTGATTGCCGGTATATTGGTAATTGCAGCGATTGTCTTCACCCCACTGCTGGAATTCGCCGCAGGCGCAGCTATTGTGGTTTATTGCGCCGCCGCACATACCCAGATCCTGCAGGCTATAGTAGCCCACCCGATAGCAGGTATGTCCGTATTCCGGCTCAGTGGATTGCCAAATGACATACTTACAGTAAGCACACTTTTGTGTTACATAGTAGCCGGTTTCGCAGTCGCCGGTGAATTCGTAAATACCAATATGGTGCTTTTCAGTGCGTTCGTCGTGGAATGTGAATACTTCGCCGTTTGCTGTTGTGTAGGTCCGATCCTCTGTTTCCTCCGTCAGGCAGGAATTGGGGATACGGTTTTGGGTTTCCTGAACCACATAGCGCAAACCGCAGTTATCACACCGATACTCTTCCGCTTCGGTATTGTCGGTTCTTCTGTAGCTGCAGCTATGCTCGATCCACTGGCTGGTTTGATAGCCGCAGGCGCAGCTTCTTTCACGGTTATAGACTTCGCCACAGACATGATCCCCGGCAGGGATAATGACCTCGATGGCAATGTCACGCTCGGAATGATCTGTATAGACAGTATCATCGGTGGCCTCATAGCCACAATTGACACACTTCCATGTTACGGTGTAGCCATCCTCGCAGCTATCGCCCAGCAGGTGGTAAACCGCGATTTCCCGATGCTCCTGTCCCTCACTGGTGGTCTGGACGGTAACGCTGTCCTGACCCTCTCGGATATAGGTATATACCGTGGTATATACGTAATCACAGGTGGTACCTTCTACTCTGGTCTTCGTTTGGGTAGTTTCAAAACGAACACCGCAATTTCTGCACTGCTGGTAGAGTAGCTCGCCGGTTTTATCGTCGCAGATGTGTTCAAAATCACATTGTCCGTTTTCCCAGCTCATATGAGCATTATGCTCTTTGCCGCAGGCACAGCGGTTAACGACCCAGTAAAGATCACCGCACAGGCCCATGGATTCCGGTGCCAGCCGGGTCATTTCTACCCGATAGTAACGACAGCCATATTCGACTCTGTCGCTGCCGCCCATGGGCATTCCGCAATCTACGCACTGCCATTGCACAGTGTAGCCTTCCTCGCAGGTCTTGCCCAGCAAGGTAAGCACCGCTACACTGCGGTGGTCTCCTCTTAGATTTGTGTTAACAAGAGAGAACAATTCCCGACCGTCGAAAATATAAGTACTGGTTGTGGTTGCCATGTACTCACAGACAGAACCCTCAACAGGCTCTCTACTTTCGCTTTCATGCTTTACTACACCGCATTTTTCACAAGTAAAGACATCGCAGCCCAGCTCGCTGTCGAAACCATCGTACCGGAAGCTGCAATCATCACCGGTGAGTTCAATCTCTGTCCGGACGACCTTTTGGCAAGCGCAGGACCAGGTGACCCGGTATACATCGCTGCAGATCTGATCCTGAGAGATCACTTCACGATTGGTCACATATGTCATATGATCACCGGAAGAGACCCACTCGGAGGATACTCCGCAATTCTGGCAGGTTTCTGTAACATAGTAGCCTTCTTCACAGCTGGTTGCGCCTTCCACAAGCCGCAGCGTATAGATTTCCATGTGACGCATTTGGACACGGGTGGAAACAACATTCAGCAAAGAGGTTCCGTCCTCCAGATAATAGGAATACATCCGGAAGGTCTGGTAGCCACAGGTACCGATCTTTTCCCCTTCTCCGTAGCTGTATCTCCGAAGGACACCGCAGCCGGAACAACGCTCGATCTGATAACCCTTGCCGCCTTCCACGAAGTCCCAGCTGCAGGCTTCCGCGTCAAAGCTCATGTCACTTTGCTGACCGCAGGCGCAGCTATTGACGATCAGGGCGCCTCCGCACATGCCGTACTTGGAAAGATCATAGACTTGCTGATCGTTCTGCTCATGGTGATAGTATTCCCGCGTGTTGTTTTCCCCGCACTTCGTGCAGGTCATATACGCGACCACACCGTCTTCACAGCTCTCACCCCGCAACTCATAGCTATATTTCCAGCTATGGGTTGTGCCGGTAGTCTTTCTGATTGCCACCAACGGATCCTTTCCGGGAACGGCAAAGGTATTGGTAACGGTTAAATCGTAATAACAGTTGTCATAGGTTTCGCCACGGATAATTTCTTCTGTCCAAACCGTTTCGCAGACACGGCACTTGTAGACATTGACATTTTCACCGGACAATTCCTCATCCCACTGCCAGTCACAGTCTGCATGGAAGTCCATCTCGCAGATCTCTCCGCAGGGGCAGCTGTGTTTATACATATATCCACCGCAAAGACCGTACTCAGCAAGGTCGATTTCTTCATGGGTGGGTTCATGGTAATAATAGATATCCGAGTAGCTTTCTTTACAAACCGTACAGGTTCTGCTGAAGGAAACACCATCTTCGCAGCTTTCGCCCAGCAAGGTGTACTTTTCTTCCCATTTATGGGCAGTTTCATAGTCTACCCTGTTTGTACGGAAGATCTCCTCGCCGTCTACCAGATAGATCTCCAGGGTACAGTAGGCGATCATGCAGCTTTCGCCCTCTACAGGCTGCGTGCTGCTGATGCGACGCCGCTGCGCACCGCAAGCCGCGCAGATTTCCAGAACGCTGCCGTCTTCCTGGGCCTGATAATACTCAAACTGGCAAGCCTGATCGATCCACCGGATCTGAGTTTCTGTTTTCTTACCGCAGGGGCAAGTGCAGGTCAAAAGCTCTACATCACCGCACAAACCGATGTCAGAAAGGATCTCCCGGTCCGTCGGATAGGCATAATGTCCGTCACTTTGTCCGCCGCCGCTTTGGGTCTCGCCGCAGGTCAGGCAGGTCTGCTCGAACCAATATCCGGTAACGCAGGAGGTGGAGCCGTCCCGCAGAGTAAATTCATACACCCAGCGGTGGTGATCCTCGTAAGCCACACGGTTGAAGTTCAGCAGCTCCTCTCCGTCACGGCAGAAGCTATGGATCTCATCGATCCGGGTCTCACACTCAGAGACCGGCACTTTCGAGGTCGTAATCACCCATTCTGTGCCACAGTTTCTGCAGATACTCCGTCCGTCTTCCTGATAACGCCACTGGCAGTCTGTAAAGATCTCGCTGTGCATTTCCTTGCCACAGATACAGCTTTCTACATAGCTCCAGCCGCCGCACAGACCGTACTCATAAAGCTCTGTTTCCTCGTAGATCACCATCTCGTGGTAATCAATTTCTTCTGTATGTGTTTCGCCGCAGTCTTTACAGGTATAGGTAATGATAACGCCGTCCTCGCAGCTATCACCCAACATCTCCCACTCCATGTCATAGTCGTGAGAAGTGTAGTAGCTCCGGGCATAGCTGGTGGCAACGGTCTCACCGGCAGCGTTCTGATAAGTGATGTACTGTGTGTATACGATCTCACAGTTTTCGTCCTTCTTATTCTGCTCCATGACAGAGTTTCTGGTAGCACCGCAAACCGCGCACTTTTGGATGATAGCTGTTTCCTCATAGCTTACAGTCTGCCACTGACACTGTCCGCCCTCAAGCCGGTCTCTTGCCTCCTTGCCGCAGGGGCATTCTGCCTGAACAAGCGTGGAAGCGCAAAGTCCGGAACCGGTCAGATCCTTGTGGGTCTCAAGGATCATCGGATGGTCGTTTTCCCAATATTCTTCCTCTGTTGCACCGCAATCAACGCAGGTGAACCAGATCCTAACGCCTTCCTCGCAGCTGCTGCCCAGCAGTTCATAGTCCTCAAGCTTCGTATTGTGGCTTGTTTGGATATAGACCTCGTCATAGCTATAGAACAGCTCGCCGGTCTTATCATAATACGCATAAGCATAGCTGGTGGTACGCAGACAGTTTTCTCCCTTGACGGACTCCTCTGTATACTTGCAAACCGTGCCACACTCGGCGCACGTCTGTATACCGTCACTGTATTCCCACTTGCAGTTTTCTTCTGCCTTGTAGCTATAAGCCTTGCCGCAGGGACAGGTTCTGTAGGTTAGCACCATACCGCAGAAGCCTTCATGCTCCACAGTAATCTTCTCGGAGCCCAGCACGGCGGGGTGCTCTTCCCGGGATTGCTCAGGACGCAGCTCATAGGCTGCTACCGTTTCACCGTCAATGATCACCTGTGCCCATTCCACATACTGGGCCATACAGGGAGCCTCTGTGAATTCTACACTCTGGCCGGCCTTCAAAACAATGCCGCACTTGGTGCAGGTCATGGTCTGCGTAATGCTGAATTCCTCTTCCTGTTCCTCTTCCTCAAATTCGCAGCCAACATTCTTAAGCACCATGCCATGGATCTTGCCGCACTCACACTGGGTCATGTACAGCTCGAAGCCTTCGCAGATATCATAGCCGCTTACATCAAACAGAATATCCTGGGTTTTGCTATGGTCGCAGATGCCTTCTGTTTTGCCGCAATCGGAGCAGGTGCCGTCCACATAGTTGTGTTCCCCTGTTGCAGGGATCGCCTCTGTGACATTCTTTCCACAGGTCGTACAAGTATAGGTTCTGACGCCTGCCTTGACACAGGTGGGCTCTTTGGTTACCGTACCTTCATCGTATGTATGCTTGCCGGTTTCCGGCAAGATCTCTTTCTTGGTGTTGCCACAGACCTTACAGGTATAAACCGCCTCACCGGTTTCTGCACAGGTGGGCTCTACCGTAACTTCGCCATCATTATAGTTATGAGTTGCCTCATCCAGGCGGACATTACAGTTCTGGCACAGATGGTAATGCAAATTCTTCTCTGCGTCAATCAGCCAATCCTTACCGGCTTGGTGTCCCCAGGCTTCCTCTGTAGACAGAACCTTCCGATATGTAATGCCATTATAGGAAACAATGGCTTCCATGCTTCCGCCGGACAGGCAGGAAGTAGCCTTTGTGAAGATATTTGCCTTCAGCTCTTTCTCCGCGCTGCAGCCATCGTTGCCACAAGTCAGCACCACAGCGGGATTCAGAAGATCTTCATTCCACACGGCAGTGCCGTTGCTATAGTTGTGGCCCAATGCCACTGTTTCGTTTTCCTTGATCCAAGCCCCGCAGTGGATACAGACATACACATCATAACCGCCGGCGGTACAGGTTGCCGCCACCGTTTTGCTGTCGTCCTTCTGGTAATCATGTGTCAGCTGGGCAATGGCTTCCTGATAGGTTTTGCCGCAGTTGTCATGCTGACAGGTATACACAAAGTAACCGGCTGCGGAACAAGTTGCCTTAACCGTATCGGTCAGCTGCAGATCGTGACCCAAAGCAGCAGTCACCTGAGATTTGGTATGGTGGCAGTTTCTGCATTCTTCCACCACCGCGCCAAAGGTTTCACAGGTAGCTTCCGTTCTGGAAGTTTCTGCATAATCATGGCCGATTTCAGGAATCTCAGTCCAGGAAAGCTCCGCATTACACCGCTGGCATACCTGCTTGGTATAGCCGGTGGCGGTACAGGTGGCCGCCTTGGTAACGGTGGTTGCAATATGACCGTACTTTTCACACCGCTCCGCAGGGGTCAGGCGAGTGACGGTGTAGTAAGAGAAGTGCGTGGTCTTGAAGGTTACATAGCCGTCGCTATAGGTGGCGGGAATGTAGTCCAGCTCGCCCTGGTCACTGATATACCAAATGAAGATAGCATCTGCGTCCTCGCCCTCTTCCAGGGTATAGGGCAGCGTGATGGTGATATCCGCGGAGAATTCCGTACAGGAAACCTCATCATCCAATGTCATATTAAAGTCGTAAACGGTGATATCTTTGATCTGCGCTTTCTGTTCTTCCGACAGCAACGCATCCAAAGTTCCCTGCTCTACAGGCTTTACTGTGATCTGTATGCTTTCTTCGACACGGTTACTCAGTTCTTGCTTGACTGTGTCGCCCAGAACAACAGAGGTACCTTCGTCCAGCTTCAGCTCATCTGCCGTCTCCACCGCATCCTTGGTGATGGTGCCGGACTCTGCTGTCACCGCCGTCTTTGTTTTTCCGCAGCCAGCCTCGGTACAGGTATAGGTCGTTACACCGGAAGCTGTTACACCTTCGTCCCAGGTATGCTGATCCGCAATCTTCTCCAAAACCTGTGTCTTTGTTTCATCCACAGCATGGCAATGGGTACACTCGTACTCCTTAAGGCCTGTCTTGGTACAGCTGGGCTCCGTGCGGATCACAGCAATATAGTTATGCTTGGTATAGAAGTCTGTTTGCTTCACATCACCGCAAACAGAGCACTGATACTGCTTGGCAAAGCGGCAGTCTTCTCCTGCCACTGCCACATCCTGTCCTTCCAGGTATACATAGTCACACTGGGCTTTTCCCAGCTCCGTCTGCTTGGTAGCACCACAGTCACACACATAATTCTGAACTGCTGCAACCTGACAGGTGGCAGCAGAAGGTGCGCCGTCTACCTTCCACTGGTGGCTGGCAGCCTGGATCTCCTGTTCGCAGTTGCCGCAAAGCACATAGTGTTGGTTTTCGTTGAAGCCATGCTCTCCCTCGGTGTGACCGGTGGCGGGCAGAATTTGGGTATAGCTGCCCACAAAGGTCTTCCCGTTTTCAAGAACAGCAACCGCCTCATACACCTGAGAACCTGTCTCGGTACAGCTGGGCTTTACTTTTTCACCCAAGGTCACTTCGGCAGTCAGCTTGTCGGTCTTTCCGCAGGCGCACTGAACCGTGACCGTTGCCGTAACAACGCCCTCGTTTTCTTCCCAGTTCCATGCGGGATCAAAGTAATCATGGACGGCTTCCCTTGCATGGGCATAATCCGGGTAAAATTCCGGCAAAAGGAAAGCATTCAGCAGCGCGATCGCATCATCCTGATCTTGTTTCTCGTCCTTATTGATGTCCCAGTCCCTTTCAATGGAGTACATTTCCGGCAGCAAATACGTAAACAACGCTTGATGCGCATCTTTGTCATCAAACACGCCGTCATTGTTGGTGTCACCGATCAAGTAACACTCTTTTTCCGTTTCCTGCGCAAAACCGACCAAGGTCATTGCGGCAATCATAATGACTGCCATAACCAAAAGCACGGCCATTCGCAGTACCATTTTAGGTGTTTCTCGTTTCACAAATAACAACCCCTTCTGATTTTGTTCTACGTTTCACCTGTTACGCGACTTATGTACAAAAATTTCTAACCCGTCGGCTGACTGCCGTGGGCCTGTAAAAAATTTTTTGTTCACAGTTTGTTTATAGTCTCTTTTATTATAGGCCCAAACCCTCGTGAAAGTCAACCTTTAATGGTCTGTTTTTCTCATAAAATAGTGATGCAGTTTTCCGTGGGACTCCGGACTGCAAATACCGGTATTTTATCTGGCCTTGTTTAATTATTCAATTTTGGCACTATATTTATGGCCAATCTATGATATAATCACGCTATACCAACAAAGAGGTGACAATTATGTCCTATCAAAAAATTTTAACGATCCAAGACATTTCCTGCGTCGGTCAATGTTCGCTCACCGTTGCCCTGCCGATCCTTTCTGCCTGCGGCGTGGAGACCTGTGTTTTGCCCTCTGCCGTGCTTTCCACCCATACCGCCGGCTTCACCGGCTTTACCTTCCGGGATCTGACGGAAGATATGCCTGCCATCATGGATCACTGGTGCAAGGAAAACATCCGCTTCCGTGCTATCTACACCGGTTATCTGGGCAGCATCCGGCAGATCGGCATCGTGCAGGACATTTTTGCGCAGACTGCCGATGAACACTGCACCACCATTGTTGACCCTGCCATGGCAGACAACGGAAGTCTCTATTCTATTTTCGATATGGCCTATGTGGAAGCCATGAAGGGGCTGTGTGCCAAAGCCGATTATGTGATCCCAAATATCACAGAAGCCTGTTTCCTGACAGGGCTGGAATACAAAACAGAGTATGACCGCAGCTATATCGACAGCCTGCTTTGCGGTCTGTCCGACTTAGGCTGCAAGAATGTGATCCTCACCGGTGTTTCCTACGTTCCCGGCAAGACCGGCATTGTGGTGTACGAAAAGGGTGAATATGCTTACTACGAGCATGAAAAGCTCCCCAACTCCTGCCACGGCACCGGTGATATCTATGCCTCTGCCTTCGTAGGTGCTCTGGTTCGTGGCAAAACCGCCTATGACGCCGCTGCCATTGCCGCCAACTACACCATGGATTGTATTCGCTACACCGCCACCTTGGATAACCACTGGTACGGCGCGGCCTTCGAGCCTGTGCTGGGCAAGCTGATCGAAGCACTGAACTAAAATTATAACCACCGGCCGTGCCGGTGGTATGCACAGGCCCCCTTAGGGCCTTTTACCAGCCGAGCCTATAAGGCTCATCGAATTTTCTTCGCTTGCGTGTCTCGCCTTGCCACCGCAGATGCGGTTATGTGCGTACCTGCCCAGG
>JAFQIL010000046.1 GCA_017397565.1 Oscillospiraceae bacterium
GGGAGGGTGGTTCGGCAAAGCCGAACCGGGAGAGGCAATAAAAATGTTTCATTTTTGCCGAAGCTTGGAGAAAAACATCCAATTATTAACCTCTTCCGTCACGCCTTTCGGCGTGCCACCTTCCCCAAAGGGGAAGGCTTATCTGCCCGATAAACGGGAATTTATCGGTATGGAAATATAAAAGCGGCGGCACTTTTGTGCTGCCGCTTTTACGGTCATTCGTCGCCCATCCGACGGAATCTGCGAAACAGCAGAGAAATGCACCACAGACCTGCCAAACCGATCACCGTGTACACGATCCGGCTGACTACCACATCCTGACCGCCAAAGAGCCAAGCTACCAGATCGAATTGGAAAATACCCACCAGGCCCCAGTTCAGGCTGCCGATGATGGAAAGAATCAATGCCAGTGTATCCATCAAAATACCTCCATTCCTTTTTCTTGGACAACCATAGAATCCCCGAATCTACCTAAAATATGCACAGGGCAGAAAAATGCCGATTGCGCATTGAAAAAAACTTGCTTTTGCGATATAATAAGAAAAAATACGACCTTTTGGAGGAAATCCTATGACAACCCTTTACGAAGGCGCTTTTGCGAAGCTGAATCTGACATTGGATGTACTGGGGAAGCGGGAGGATGGCTATCACGACTTAAAGAGCGTGATGCAGACCATTTCCCTCCGGGATGATATTGAGATCGATGTAGATACCGGTAAGCCCTGGGAACTGATTTGTGATAAGCCCGGCATTCCCACAGATGAAACCAACCTGGCCTGGAAGGCTGCCCGGGTCTACCTGGATGCTTTGGGCAAAGAGCCCAATGGCCTCACCATCCGCATCACCAAGCGGATCCCCAGCCAGGCAGGTCTTGGCGGGGGCAGCGCAGACGCGGCGGCAGTGCTGCGGGCACTGAACCGCCATTACGGAGAGCCCCTTTCCATTGGCGCTTTGGCAGAGCTGGGGGCAAAGATCGGTAGTGATGTGCCTTTCTGTACCATTTGCGGCACGGCAGTGGCGGAAGGTCGGGGCGAACGGCTGCGCCGGCTGCCGGATATGCCGGACTGTGTGTTCGTGGTGTGTATGCCGGACTTTTCCGTATCCACCCCGGAATTGTACCGGAAGCTGGATGAAAAGGCCATTGCCAAGCGCCCCAATCATATGGCCATGGAAAGCGCCATCCTTTCCGGTGACTTGGGTAAGGTGGCAGAAAATATTTACAATGTTTTCGACCCGGTGGTTACCGAAGAGCACTTGGAGCTGAACTACATCAAGTCCATCTGCAATTCCTATGGCTCTTTGGCACAGCAGATGACCGGCTCCGGCTCTGCCATCTTTGCTATAATGCCCAGCTTTGAATATGCCGCGGTGGTCTGTGCCATGTTGAAAGATAACTATCCTCAGGTTTTTATTGCCAAACCTGTATAAATCCCACAATTGCCGTCCATACTGGAAGTATTTCCGTATGGGCGGTGTTTTTATGAAGAAATTAACGAAAATTTTAGTAATTGGTTTGCTTTTGGTCATATTGGTGGGCTTGGGGTCTGTCATAAAAGATCATCGGTACTTAACAGAGCATGTGATCCGTCTGCATGTGGTGGCAAATTCCGATTCTTTTGAGGATCAGCAGCTGAAGCTGCAGGTTCGGGATGGGATCACTGCTTGGCTTGCCGGGCATGCCGATGCCGATATGACAGCGGAGCAGGCGGCTCAGTGGTTGCAGACGCAGCTGCCCCAGCTGCAGACGGTGGCGCAGGAAGCTGCCGCAGCCGCGGGCTGGGACGGCGGTGTCGCGGTAAGCTTTGACAGGGAGGCTTTCCCTGTCCGGGAGTATGATACCTTCTCTCTGCCAGCCGGGGTTTATCAGGCCTTGCGGGTCACCATTGGCAATGCTCAGGGGAAAAACTGGTGGTGCGTGGTGTTTCCGTCTCTGTGCCTGCCGGCCACCACAGAGGATTTTCAGGATACAGCGGTAGGTGCCGGTTTCTCCCAGGAGCTTACCGACACGCTGACGGAGGAAAACAAATCCTATGAGGTTCGATTTTTCCTGTTGGATCTGTGGGGACGGGTGGAAAATTTTCTGTTTCGTCGGTAATTATTGCTGTTAATTGGACAGAACCTGTGATATGATATAGAAAACGAAAGAGAAAGGGCGTGAAAGAATGCTCCGTTTGCTTTTGAGCAAGGACTGGATCGCTGTCAGAAAGGAAATACTGAGCCGCATCGCAGCCGATGTGGAGACGCAGAGACCCGGCAGAATTCTTATGGTTCCGGAGCTGATCAGCCATGATACAGAGCGCAGACTCTGTGTCGCCGCCGGAGATACTGCCAGCCGCTACGCAGAGGTGCTGTCTTTTACAAGACTTGCCCGCAGAGTTGCGGAAAGCACCGGCTGCGCGCTGCCTGCCTGCATGGATAACGGCGGCAGGGTGGTGGCCATGGCAGCCGCGGCCCGGCAGCTTCACAGCAGGTTGAAGGCCTATGCCGCTGTGGAGACCAAGCCGGAATTTTTGGCGGAATTGGTGGATGCGGTGGATGAATTTAAGCGTTGCTGTATCACGGCGCAGGATTTGAAGTGTGCATCTGCCCGGACAGAAGGGGCGTTTGCCCAAAAATTAGAGGAGCTTTCCTTGCTGCTGGAAGCTTATGACAGCCTGTGCGCCCAAGGCAAGCGAGATCCCAGAGATCAGATGAACTGGCTGCTGGAGCAGCTGGAAGACGGCGATTTTGGCGAAAAGCATGTGTTTTACATAGATGGCTTCCCGGATTTTACCCGGCAGCATATGGCGATTTTGGAATACTTGATCCGGGTATCTCCCATGGTGACGGTGGGCTTAAACTGTGACCGGGTGGAGTCTCAGAGTCTGGCTTTTGAAAAGGCTGCGGAAACGGCCACTCAGCTGATCCGCTATGCCCGGCAGGCCGGGGTGGAGGTGCAGATCGAGACCATTCCCGGAAGACAGGACCCCATCACCCGGCTGAGTAACAGCCTGTTCCAGGGGAAACTGCCGGATGTGGCAAGCCTGCAGGGAAGGCTCACGGTTTGGAAAGCGGACTGTCCCAGTCAGGAAGCACTGCTGGCGGCCCAAAAGGTTATGGAATTGGTACAGGGCGGCTGCCGGTATCGGGATATCCACTTAGTTTTTGCCGATATGGGAGAATATGCCCATGTGGTAAACCGGGTATTCAGCCGCTGCGGAATCCCTCTGTATCTGTCCGGTACGGAGAATATTTTGCAAAGAACCGTCATCGCCACGGTACTGGCGGCATTGGAGGCCGCCTTGGGCGGCTTTGAGCAGCGGGATGTATTGCGTTACTTAAAATCCTGCTTGTCCCCTTTGGACCCTGATATCTGCGATAAGGTGGAAAACTATGCGGTGATTTGGGGTATCCGTGGGAAGGGGTGGCTGAAGCCCTGGCAGATGCATCCTGACGGTTTGGGAGAAAAATGGACTCAGGATGCCTATCGCCGGTTAGAGGAACTAAATGAAGCCAGGGAGCGGGCGTTGCAGCCGTTGCAGACCCTTGCGTCGGTTTTCCGGGAAGAGAAAGTCCTTGCCGGTCAGATCCGGGGACTATATGCTTTCCTGGAGGAGATCGGCCTGGCAGAGAGAATGTCTCAGCTGGCCAAGACCATGGATGGGGCTGAAGATGGTCGGGATGCTCAGATCCTCAGCCAGCTGTGGGAGATCCTGCTGACGGCTTTGGAGCAACTGTATGATGTTTTGGGGCAGACTGTTTGGGAACCGGAGGTGTTTACCCGGCTGCTTTCTCTGCTGCTGAGCCAGTATAATGTGGGTACGATCCCGCCGGTATTGGATGCGGTGACCGCAGGCCCGGTCAGTGCCATGCGCTGCCATCAGGGCAAGCATTTGCTGGTACTGGGTGTGGCAGAAGGCGCCCTTCCCGGCTTTGGCGGCACTGCCGGCGTGTTGACAGATCAGGAACGCATCGCCCTGCGGGCTTTGGATGTGCCTTTGACCGGAGGCGGTGCTGAGGGTATAAAGACCCAGTTTGCGGAAATTTATGGGGTGTTCTGCGGCGCGGAGGAATCGGTAACGGTGTCCTGCAGCGGCGTTCAGCCCTCTTATGTCTATCGCCGCCTGGCAGATATGGCCGGAGGCGAGACCCAGCAGTCCCTTGGCCCGGTGCTGGCGGCGGCAGACCCAACAGAAGCGGCCTATTGGCTAAGCGGCCGGTCAGCTGTCCAAACTGCGGAAGCTTTGCAGCTGACCCAGGGGTATCGGAATGCGCAAAAACAGCTTTCCCATAAGCTGGGAAGGATCCGCCCGGAAAATATCCGGGGACTTTACGGGCAGCAGCTGAATTTGTCTGCCTCCCAGGTGGATCGCCTGGCAGAGTGCCGGATGTCCTATTTCCTGAAATACGGTCTGCGGGCCAAGGAACGCAAGGAGATCACCATTGACCCGGCTGAATTCGGTACGTATGTCCATGCGGTGCTGGAGCAGACGGCCAGACAGGTGATGGAGCGGGGTGGCTTTGCCAAGGTCTCTTTGGAGCAGACTTTGGAAATCGCCTTGAATTATGCTGACGATTATGCCCGGGAGCGATTTGAGCAGCTGGATTCCGGCCGCAATACCTATCTGTTCCGCAGAAACCGCCGGGAACTGGAACTGGTAACGAAAGAACTGTGGCAGGAGCTGAAGGATTCCAAATTCCTGCCGGTGGAATTTGAGCTGAACTTTGGCGGGGAAGGCGGACTGGATGCCATTGATGTCAGCACACCCCGGATGGGCGCTAAGCTTCGTGGCTTTGTGGATCGGGTGGATGTTTGGCAGGAGCATGGCAGAAATTTCTTCCGGGTGGTGGACTATAAAACCGGACGGAAGGATTTTGACTACTGCGATGTTCTCTGCGGTGTGGGATTACAGATGCTGCTATACCTGTTCGCCCTGGAGCAAACAGGGGAAGAGGTGGTAGGCAAGGGCGCGGTAGGCGCCGGTGTGCAGTATTTTCCGGCTAGAGTCCCTCTGATCTCGGCAGACAGCAGCCTTTCCCATGAAGAAGCGGAGATAGCGCGGCGGAAAGAGTGGAAGCGCAAGGGCCTTTTGCTCCGGGAGGAGGAAGTGCTTCAGGCTATGGAACCTTCCGAGCAGCCGGTCCGGCTTTGCTGCACCCGAAAAAAGGACGGCAGCTTGTCCGGTGATCTGGCAGATCGGGGACAGCTGAAGCTTTTGCAAAAGTATGTATTTTCTCTGCTGCATAACATGGTGGACGAGACCGCGGATGGCAGAGTAGACCCCAATCCCTATACCCGGGGATCGTCCCATGATGCCTGCGCTTTCTGTCCTTACGGTACGATTTGCCATAGAGAAACCGTACAGGGTCGACGCAATTATGAACGTGTGTCCTCTCAGCGCTTCTGGGAGGAGATCGGAAAGGAGGTAGGCAATCATGGGTGAGAAGCCAACGCTGCAGCAGCAAATGGCCATTGACAACCGGGGCGGAAATCTGCTGGTTTCTGCGGCGGCCGGCTCCGGTAAGACCAAGGTGTTGGTAGACCGGTTGCTGCGTTATCTGACAGACCCGGTAAAGCCTGCCAACATTGACGATTTTTTGATCATCACCTATACCAAGGCGGCGGCTTCGGAGCTCCGGGGTAAAATTGCCGCCAAGCTGACGGAGGAAATTGCCAAAGATCCGGAAAACCGGCACTTGCAGCGGCAGCTGCAGCGGCTGTACCTGACCCAAATTTCCACCGTCCACGGCTTCTGTGGGGAAATTCTCAGGGAATATGCCTATCTTGTGGATATTGCCGCGGATTTTCGGGTTGCGGATGAAAATGAATGCAGCCAGCTACGGAGTATGGTCATGGATCGGGTGCTGGAGGAAGCCTATGCAGGGGCGGACACTAACGAAGATTTTCGCGCCTTTGTGGATACCCAGGGCTTGGGGCGGGACGACCGGCAAGTGCCGGAAATTTTGCTGAAGGTATATGACAGTGCCCGGTGTCACTTAGACCCCGATGGCTGGCTGGAAAAATGCATCCGCACAGCCCAAACGGAGAAGCTTGAGGATGCGGCGCAGACCCAGTGGGGACAGTATCTGATGACGGATCTGAAAAATTATTTGGCTTTGCAGATCCGGGCTATGGAAAACTGCGCACAAAAAGCAGAGCAGGCCGGGGATATGGAAAAACCGGCATCGCTTTTGCGGGATACAGTATCTCAGCTGCAGCAGCTTTTTGACAGTGAGACCTGGGATCAGGTGCTGGAAAGAAAGGATATCCGCTACGGTACTTTGACTTTTTCCAAGAAAATCCAAGATCCCGGTTTGGCAGAGAGGATCAAAGCGGTGCGTAGCGCCTGCAAAAAAGGCTTAGAGCGAAAGCTTCTCAGCTTCCGTGATGTCAGCGCGGTGGTCTTGGCGGATATGGAGGAAATATCCGGTGCGGTACGGGGCATGGTTACCCTTGTGCGGCAGTTCGGTGAAGTTTATGACCGGGCAAAGCGCAGCCGTCGGGTGCTGGACTTTGGCGATTTGGAGCATAGAACTTTGGACCTGCTGCTGGGTAAAAGCCGCAGCGGTCCTACCGCGGTTGCCGCGGAGATCGGTGACCGATTCCGAGAGATCATGGTGGATGAATATCAGGATTCCAACGCGGTGCAGGATAAGATTTTTTCCGCATTGACCCAAAAACGGCAAAACTGTTTTATGGTCGGTGATGTAAAGCAGTCGATCTATCAGTTCCGTTTGGCAGACCCGGAAATTTTTCTTAAGAAATATCAAACCTATGTACCGGCAGAAAAGGCCAAACCCATGGAGGGACGGAAGATCCTGCTGTCAGAAAATTTCCGATCCGGCGGCAGTGTGCTTGCCGGTGTGAATGATATTTTCCGGCTTTGCATGACACCTCAGGTGGGCGGCCTTGTTTACGGAGAGGAAGAAGCTCTCCGGGAGGGTGTGCCCCATGAACCAGTGGGAGAGCCGGAGGTGGAGCTTTGGGCGGTTTCCGTAAATGAGGAGCAGTATCCCGAGGAAGCAGCCTTTGTAGCCCAGCGGATCCGTCAGCTTTTGGACGGAACTCACTATGTTCGGAGCAAGACAGGCTTGCGGCCCATTGTGCCGGAGGATATTGCCATTTTGCTCCGGTCTCCCGGCTCAACAGGCGGTTATTTCCGGGAAGCGTTAACAGCTGCCGGAATCCCCTATGCCTCCGGTGG
The DNA here is from genome assembly GCA_017397565.1 of Oscillospiraceae bacterium. Classification (GTDB taxonomy): domain Bacteria; phylum Bacillota; class Clostridia; order Oscillospirales; family Oscillospiraceae; genus Faecousia. The sequence goes on from JAFQIL010000046.1 coordinate 7,185, forward strand.
CGGTGATGATTTGCTGCAAACTGAGGAGGTTTCCGTATTTCGGGCAATCTTGCAGACTGTCAGCAATCCCCGGCAGGATATTCCCCTGATCGCAGCGCTGAGCAGCCCTGTGTTTGGCTTTACCGCCGATGATTTGGCGGCATTTCGCAGCAAAAACCGGCACAGCAGTGTGTACGAAGCGTTGCTGCTGGACGATTCTCCAAAAACAGTCCGTTTTTTGGTAACTTTGGCACAGCTGCGCCGACAGGCAAGACTGCAGCCCCTCACTGGCTTTTTGGATACAGTTTTGGAGCAGACCCGGCTGGACAGCCTCTATGCCGCTATGCCGGCAGGGGAGCTCCGCGCTGCTAATTTGCAGGAATTTTATCACCTGGCCATGGCCTTTGAAGCCAACGGACCACGGGACTTGGAGCAGTTTTTAGAGCATTTGGATGCTTTGGAAGCCAAGGGTGTGGCAACAGGCGGCGCGGAAGCTGCTTCCGGGGCGGTGACCATCATGAGTATCCACAAGTCCAAAGGCCTGGAATTTCCGGTGGTGTTTGTCTGCGGACTTTCCAAGGCCTTCAATAAGGAAAGTGCCCGGGGACAGGTTCTGTGTGACCAGTACCTGGGGGTAGGCCTGGGGGCTGTGGAGGAACAGGATCGGGTACGGTATCCCACCGTTGCCAAACGGGCGATCAGCGCGAAGATCGGAGCAGACGGCCTTTCTGAAGAAATGCGGGTATTGTATGTGGCACTGACCCGGGCCCGGGATCGGCTGATCATGACCTATGCCTCTGCCAGCCTGGAGAAGGAACTGGAAGAGCTGGTTGCCAGAATGGATATGACAGACCGGGAGCTTCTGACTCTGGATGCCGGATGTCCCGGTGATTGGGTGCTGATGGCAGCCCTGCGACGGACGGAAGCCGGGGAGCTGTTCCGACTTGGCGGTTATCCGGAGTATACAGCACCGGGAGAGCCGGCATGGCTCATCCGGGTGACCCAGGCGCCTGCAGTGCAGACTGCTTGCGGTGTCATAGCCGAAGAAGCTCAGGCTTTGCTGTCTGAGGAGGATTTAATGCAGATCCAAAGGGGACTTATCTTTTCCTATGCCCATGATGCTGCCACCCAGGCACCTTCCAAGCAAACGGCCACCCAGCGAAAGGGCAGACCCAAAGACGATGAGATCGCAGAGCTTACCCAGCCCAAGCGCCAGGCTGCCAGACTGTGGCGCAAGCCCAGCTTTGCCGGGCAGGATCGGGGCGCTGCCGCCCAGGGTACAGCTATGCACAGTGCCATGCAGTATATCCGCTTTGAAAAATGCGGGAGTGTACAGGCTGTGGCGGAAGAGCTGGACCGACTGGTACAGGAGCATTTTTTGACCCGGGAGCAGGCAGATATGGTAAATTGCCGCCAAATTGCGGACTTTTTCCAAACAGATCTGGGACAAAAACTGCAAAAAGGCGGCGAAGTCCTTCGGGAGTTTAAGTTTTCGGTTTTGGATGACGGTACCCATTATGCCCCGGAGTTGGCCGGAGAGCAGATTCTGCTGCAGGGTGTGGTGGACTGCGCGCTGATAGAAAAGGATGGCATCATGGTGCTGGATTTCAAAACCGACAGCGTGACGGAAGAAACTCTGGAGGCGGCTGTGGAGCGATACCGGCCTCAGGTGCAGGCTTATGCCGATGCCATGGAGCGGATCTTCCAAAGAAAAGTGAAGCAGGCGCTGCTGTATTTCTTCCGGCTGAATGCCTTTGCCGAGGTGGAAACTATAGATTCTGCAGCTAAGCTTGCTTGTGACAAGTGAGTGTATTGCCAATTCCCGTTTATCGGGCGGGTTGCACCCGCGGGCAATTCGGGACTGGCTGTCTGGTGGTATTCGTTACTCTGCACCACCGCCCGAATCGTTACCTTGTATAAATGTTCAAATTCCCGTTTGTCGGGGAGATTGTAGGGGGCGTCGTGGTCGCCGCCCCCTACAGTTAATAACCAACTGCCCGATAAATGGCAATTTGTTGGGTAGCATAATGTTAGGGCGTGTTGCAGTATTTTGCAACACGCCCCTTTTATTAGCGCTGGTTCTGATTGCTGTTTTTGTTCTGGTTCTGATTCTGGTTCTGGTTCTGACTCTGATTCTGATTGTTGCTCTGGTTCTGATTCTTGTTGTTCATGGTACTACCTCCAACTTTCTTTTGCGGCTTGCCGCGCCCTTAGCATTCCCCGGAATTTAAGATTTATCCTTATCCCGAAAAACACGGCTAACGATCAGACCACTTAGAATGGCGGCGGTGATGCCGCCGGCAGCGGCCTTCAGTCCGCCGGTGAAGATCCCCAAAAATCCATGCTGATCCACCGCCTCCTTGACACCTTTGGCCAAATTGTAGCCAAAGCCGGTAAGGGGAACGGTAGCCCCGGCACCGGCAAAGTCTGCCAGCTTTTCATAAAGCCCCACGGCTCCCAGCAACACACCGACCACCACATAGCCAACCAAAATCCTTGCGGGAGTCAGCTTGGTTTTGTCGATCAAAAGCTGTCCGATGACGCAAAGCAGACCGCCCACCAAAAAAGCCTTCAAAAAATCCATATTAGTCCTCCTTTCCGCGAATCACCACTGCGTGGCACACCCCGGGAATGGGGAGCCCCTGCTGGGTAGAGGTAGGGGACAGAAGCGCCCCTGTGCCGCAGAAAAGAATCCGTTTCAGTTTGCCTTTATGAAGCTTGTCCAAGAAGTAGCCGCATAGGGTGATGGCGCTGCAGCCACAGCCGGAGCCGCCGGCATGAACATCCTGCTTGTCCATGTCAAAGACCAAGGTGCCGCAGTCCGTAAGCTTACCGCCGAGAGAAAGGCCGTCCCGCCGGGCCAGCTCCAGCAGCATTTCTTTGCCTACCTGCCCTAAGTCTCCGGTGATGATTTGGTCAAAGGCATCGGCATCGGTGGAAAAGTCATCGAAATGCGCCCGGATGGTGGCATAAGCCGCCGGCGCCATGGCGGCACCCATATTGTTGGCATCGGGAATGCCCAGATCTGTTACGCTGCCCACGGTACAGCCTTCAATCCGGGGGCCCTTTCCGGCGCTGCAGAGCAGAGCGGCACCGGAGCCGGTAACAGTCCATTGGGCAGTAGGGGGACGCTGACCGCCGTAATCCAGGGGGAAACGGTACTGCCGCTCCGAGGCGGCAAAATGGGAGGAGGTTATGGCAACCACCCGGTCAGAAAATCCGCCTCCCACCGCCATAGAACCCAGCAACAGACTTTCTGCCATGGTAGAACAAGCACCGTAAAGCCCCAAATGTGGGATACCGGTATTTCGCAATGTGAAAGAAGAGCCGATACACTGGTTCAGAAGATCCCCGGAAAACACCAGCCCCAGTTGGTCCTTTCGGAGGCCCGCTTTTTGCAGCAGGATCTGCAATGCGGTTTTTTGCATTTGCTGTTCCGCCAGCTCCCAGGATTTTTGCCCAAAATAGGTGTCCTGGGAAGTTACATCAAAGCAGTGTGACAAAGGCCCTTCCGATTCCTTTTTGCCTGCTACGCTGGCCCATGCGGTAATTACGGGCATTTGGGGTAAAATAAAGCTTTGCTTGCCGCGTTTATGCATACGCTGTCTCCTTGCCGGTTTTTGCTTTATTATGCGCAGCGGGAAGAAAAACATACGAACTGTTCGATAAACGGGAATTGGCAAAAGGCGCGTTGCTTTTGGCAACGCGCCCTATGTGTTAGCTTTCGCAGGTGTTGCAGCCTTCCCGACAGCCGTTATCGCAGCTACTGGGAGCGAACTGCTCTTTGGGGAAGGGGATCCGGGAGAACATCTCACAGGGATCTTCCGCACAGCCCGGCGCTTCGCAGCATTCTTTGGTGGGAATGCTGTAATCCAGCACCGGCACGATCAGCTGGGCATCCCGCTCCAGCCGCACGATGGAGAACTGACCCAAGGTGACGAAGAGCCTGCGCCGCTCCCCGGATTGCACCAGAGTGTCGTCAAACTGTTCCCGAATGGCATCGGGGATCTGCAGAGGAACATCCTCCTGACACTTGCATTCACAAACTTCCCGAACTCTGGAGCTGAGAACCATGGGATCCAGCACCTCTACAACAGCAGTTGGGCGGTTGGCAAAGTATCGGGTAATACCGTCGGGACCGCAGAGCCGGGTGTCACTGCGGTAAATGTGGGCACGGCTGTCTTCCCCGCAAAGCACTGCCCGCTTGGTAAATACGGCAAGTCCGTAAAGGGCGGCAGGTCGGGTGCTGCCGATGGTGGCATCGGCTAAGATCCTGTAATAGAATGTAACATCAATGCAGTAGTGATTGCGGTCAAATGCCACCGGTTCTACATCGATATATGTGTACAGAAGCTCCGCGCAGCGCACCCGGGTGCTGGCCGCGGTGTCCAGCAGTGCCTGAGAACCCTTGGTCAGATATACCCGCAGATCCTCAATACAATCCTTATCCCGACAGCTGTCGGTGATTTTCCTGGTGTGGATGGACATGGCCTGCTGCAGATCCTGAGGATCACAGCGGAGGCTGCCCTGACATTGTTCAGACATGATAGATACCTCCCGTTAGATAGTGGGAATAAGCAGAATGCTTATAGGACAGTTTATGCTGACCGCCGGGGAAAGTGCAGATAAGCGTCAGGAATTAGGAATTAGGAATTAGGGATAAGACTTTGCCAATTCCCGTTTATCGCGCTGACGCGCGAAATGGATAATTGATAATGAATAATGAATAAGCACGGTATTTCCTTCGGAAATGATTTGAAATATGTCGCCGAAGGCGACTCCTTCATTGTCCATTATCCATTTTCCATTATCCATTGGCAGGCATAGCCTGCTCGATAAATGGCAATTTGTTTGGCGGAAGCTTGTCTTTGTGGCTGCTTTATGAAAATGTTTCCATGTTATCAAAATAATCTTCTTGATTTCTGCTGTATTTTGGCATAAAATCGAAAGGAAGACTTTGTGCGCCAAGACGCACAGTATTGGAGGGTATTTCATGAAAAATTTGAAGTTAGAGGAACTGTCTGTAGAGCAGAAGATAGGCATGCTGTTTTGTGCCCGTAGCTTTGCTGCCGGTAACCCGGAAGATTTGGAATTTACCCTGGATCTGATCCGTAACCATGCCCTTGGCTGCATACAGCTGCCCTATAAAAATACGGAGCTGATGCGAAAGGTCAGAGAGGCTGCGGATTATCCCATCATCATCGTTATGGATATGGAAATGGGCTATCCCGGCTCCCAGCTGCCTCCCATTCCGCTGATGAGCCTGTCTGCCTGCAATACTCCCGAAGCTTACCGTGCTTATGCCCGGGCCATTGTAACCGATGCTAAGGCTGCCGGCTATAACAGCACTTGGGGTCCGGTTATCGATGTGCTGGCCTGTGACGGCCCTTGCAGCGTCTATCGGAAGTTTTCCGATGATCCCAACAAGGTGGCAAAGGCGGCGGAATATATCAATCAGGTGTTCCATAACAACCATTTTGCCGGCTGCGGAAAGCACTATCCCGGCGGCAGTCATGGTCCTGTGGATACCCATATGGCCAATGTAGATTCTCCTTCCACCAAGGAAGAATTGATGAATAAATTTATGGTGCCTTATCGCCACCTAATGGAAAAAGGATTGCTGCCTACCATCATGGTAGGCCATAACGTCCAAAAGGATGTAGATCCCGATTATCCGGCGTCCCTGTCCAAAAAGACCATAGATATCATCCGGGATATGGGTTTTGACGGCGTGTGTTATACGGATTCTCTTGCCATGATGGCAATTTTGCAACTCTACGGCGAAGAAAATGTGCTGGGTATGGCCGTCGCGGCAGGTAACGACATCGTGCTTCCCAACTACCGCAGCTCCAACCGGAAAAATTATGAGATGCTATTGAAAAACTACCGGGACGGCGCCTTTACCGAGGAACGGCTCAACGAGGCGGTTCGCCGGGTGCTGGCCCTGCAGGCCTTTGTGGGAGCCCAGCCGGAGCAGCCGGAGCTGTTCACAGAAGAGGACCGGGAAGTTTACTACAACATTGCCAAGGATTGCATTACCGCGGTCACCGATCCCGGTGTGGATGCGGCTTTGGATCCTGATAACAAGGATCGCCTGTTTGTGGTACTGACGGAAGCCAATAGTGTGGATAAGGAGCTTGCCCAGGAAGCCATCACCCGGAACTGGTATCAGCCCGATGCCATCATCGAGAAGATCCACGAAGAATTCCCGGAGGCTGAGGTGGTCACCCTTTCCGATTATGCAACCGCCCGGGAAAATGAGTATGTTCTCACCAGAGCTACCGAGCATAAAGAGGTGGTATTCATCACCTTCTGCACCACCCGGCCTTATCTGGGCACAGACTGCCTGACCCGCCGGACGGAGGCTATGATCAATGCCTTCAACTATTCCGGAAAGCTCTCTGCGGTGCTGCATTTTGGCAACCCCTTTGCGCTGAAAACCCTGAACCATATCCCCCGGAAGCTGTTTGGCTATATGATGCCCCAGTCTCAGCTTCATGCTATTGAGGTGCTGGCGGGCAAGCTTCCAGCCAAGGGCACACTGCCTTTCCAAATTGAATTCCAATAAAACAAAAAGCGGCTCCGGAGAAATCCGGAGCCGAAAATTTTTAGTTGAATTTATACCGGGTCTCAGAGTGGTAGGGAACACCGGCTTTGGTAATGGGCTGGGGCCAATCCGGGTGGTGGACACAATCGGGGTAGTACTCCGTTTCCAGGCACACGCCGCCCCGGTGGATATAGCTGACACCGTCCTTGCCGATCTCGCCCTTCAGGAAGTTACCGGCATAAAGCTGGAAGCCGCAGCAGTCAGTATAGACTGCCATGGTTCTGCCGGACTCCGGGTGGGAAAGAATGGCGCAGGGAGCGGTGAAGACCTCAAAGCAGTGGTCGTAGCCGCCGAGAATGTTCATCGCTTCATAAGGTTTGTCGATATCCTGTCCGATGGGCTTGGGAAGCCGGAAGTCCATAGGAGTACCGGCAACCTCCCGCAGTTCACCCGTGGGGATGGCCAGAGGGTCAGTTACCACAAAGAACCGGGCAGGGGCGGAAAGCACCTGCTTCATAGCCTCTTCCGGACGGTCATGACCGGCTAAGTTGAAATAGCTGTGGTTGGTCATATTAAAGACCGTATCCTTATCGCAGACCGCATCGTAGGCAATGCACAGAGAATTGGTGTTGTCCAATGTGTAGGTGACACGGATCTGGGCATTGCCGGGGAAGCCCTGATCCCCGTCAGGGCTGTCGATACGCAGACAGATGCTGTTACTTTCTTGCCAAAGAACTTCCCACAAGCGGTTTTTGAAGGGGTCAAAGCCGCTGTGCAGGTTGTTGATCTCGTTGTCGTTGGGGTCAATGGGGTAGACCTTGCCGTTTAAGGGAAAAGCCGCGCCGCCGATACGGTTAGAATTTCTGCCCACCGTAGCGCCAAAAAACGTGCCGGATGCGATATAGTCACAGGGCTTGTCAAAGCCCAAAACCACATCCGCCAGGCATCCCTTTGCATCGGGAACAAACAGACGCACCAAAGTGGCGCCACTGTCGGAAATTTCAGCGGTGATAATGCCGTTGGTGATGGTATACAGGAAAGCCGGCTTGCCGTCCGGCATTGTGCCAAAAGGTTTTTTCATGGACATTTCCTCCTTGAACAAACAACTCTGTAATTATACCATGCTTTCCGGCAAAAGCAAACAGATTTTACAGAATTCTTTTTGCGCCGTAGTATCTGGCTGCCCAGTAGGAGTTGCTCAGATCCGTAATGGTGACACCCTTACTGGAAGACGCATGGATGAACTGGTTGTTGCCAATGTAGATGCCCAGGTGGGAAATACCGGTGGTATAGGTATTGGCAAAGAAAACAAGGTCTCCCGGCTGCAGGGCAGATTTGGAAATGGCAGTGCCCACGGTCCATTGCTCCTTGCTGGTTCGGGGCAGGGAAATGCCGTGACGCTGATATACAAACTGCACAAAGCCCGAACAGTCAAAGCCGCTGGGGGTAGTACCGCCCCAGAGATAAGGAACGCCGATGTACTGCTTGGCGGTGGCCACGATTTTCTGCCGCAGGTCAGAAGTGCCGTTGAGCGCCTCCGGGCTGGGGGTAACACCGGTGGACTTGCCGCCCCGGAAGAACAGGGGCTTCTTGGAGGAATCCCGATTCTCGTAGGGGATCTCTGTCAAGTCCAGATAGTCGCTGCGGATATAGCCTATGGTGTTGCCGAAAATAATTTTATACCAGCCATTGTTAATGCCGATGATGTAGGCTTTGTTTCCGGCAACCGCCTGGGTAAGCACGCTGTAGCCCGTGCCGGGACCGCTGCGGATATTGACTCGGGAGCCGTTGACCCGGCCATAGCCGAGCTCGGCGTTCTCCCGAGAAGCTACCTTCAGGTGGTTTTTGTGCATATAGCCGGTTTTTAAGTCGAAAATAACCTTGTACCAGTCGCCAACCTTCTCCACCAGCACCACCACTTCACCTTGATGGGCGTAGTCCAATGTGGCAGATGCGGTGTTTGGCTCGGACCGCAGTCGCAAAGCAGAGGCTGTTACAAAGGCAACACCTGTTTTCAGGGTGCCGCCTGCGGCAGCCGCGGTAACAGTAAAAATGCTTAAAAAAAGAAAAATTGTCAGCCCAAGGCTGACAATGCGTTTGATTGGATTCATACGATGCCCTCCGTCTTACTTGGGAATAGAAATCATTTGCCTGCCAAAGCACGCTCGAGCCATACACAGCCAAAATCCAAAGCTGTATACAGACCGTCTTTTTCGCTCTTCTTCACGATGCGATCCCGGCTTTTTGCCGCGGGGTCGGTGAGCTGGAGCTGAACAGAAACCTTGGATGCCACATCCAGATCGCCAACCTTCTTGGTTTCCAGCACCTGGAGCATGACAATGTGAGAATCTGCCATAGAACCGTAGTAGATCAGGTTACCCATCCGCATCAGGGGATGGCCCTTGTACATCAGAACTGCATTTTCTTCAGCCATTTGGTTACCTCCTTTTTAGAAATGTAATCAAATTGTAACATTTTGCGGCTGTGGCGTCAACCGCTTGGGCACAATTACCACAACTTGGCAAGAGCCCCGGATTTTGTAAGACGGAGGGAAGTATGAAATTGGAAAGAGGCTTTTGCCGTGGCAAAAGCCTCTTGGCGGATTTTACATCAGGACAGATAGCACCGTACCAGCTCCTGCATCAGCTCGTCACGATCCAGCTTGCAGATCATGCTCCGGGCATTGTTGTAGTTGGTGATATAGGTGGGATCTTCCGTGAGCAAATAGCCCACAATCTGATTGATGGGATTATAACCTTTTTCCTGCAGAGCGTCGAAAACACTTCGGAGAATACGACGCATATTGTCTCTATCGTTGCCTAGGGCAGTAAATTTAATGGTGCTTTCCGTCATGGGATTCGACCCCCTTCTTTTGTAATACAGGTATTATATCCCAAAAGCAGCCCAGTGTAAAGGGCTTCCGGGAAAAAATTTTACCGCAGAACGGCATTTAGCCCAGCCTGCAGAGCCTGCAGAACCTTATTTACCACACCTTCAGAGTCGGCGTCTGTCAGCGTCCGGTCATCAGCCCGGAGCTCCATAGAGAACGCCATGCTCTTTTTGCCCTCGGGAATACCGGTGCCACGGTAGATATCAAAGAGCTTTACGCCCCGCAGCAGCTTGCCGGCAGCGGCGGTGATGATGGCTTCTGCCTGGGCGACCGTGACAGCTTCGTCACAGACGAAGGACAGGTCACGGCTGACAGCCTGGTACTTGGGCAGGGGAACATAGGTGCGATCCGGCAGACGCAGGGTAAACAGCTTGGTAAAATCGATCTCGACACAGTAGACCTCGGTGTCTATGCCGTAATTTTCGGCAACCAGCGGATGCACCTGACCCATATAACCAAGCTCCACACCGGAAACGCTTACCTTGGCGCAGCGGCCGGGATGGTAGGAAGGATTGTTGGTATCCGCTTCGTAGCTGGGCTTGGGCATATTCAGACCCTGCAAAACGGCTTCCAGCTCACCTTTCAGTGTAAAGAAGGTCTCGCCTGCGCCGTAGGTGCCCAAAACCAGCATCTTGGGCTCCTGGGGAAGGACCTGATCGGCTACCGGCAGGTAGATCTTTGCCAACTCGTAAAGCTTGACAGCCTTGTTGTGGTAGGCAAAGTTCCGGGACAGAATGTCCAGCATGGAGGGCAGCGCGATGGTACGCATGATGGAGGTGTCCTCACCCAGAGGATTCTGGATCTTTAAGGTGTTTCTCAAGGGGCTGTCGCCGGGCAGACGGATCTGATCGAAAATAGCGGGAGAAACGAAGGAATAGGTGATGATCTCGTTATAGCCAAGGCTGCGGCACAGCTGACCTGCCTGGTTTTCCGCGATCATATAGGGACTGTAGCCGCCCTGGGTAGAGGTTTTGAAAGCGGTGGTGGGGATCACATTGTAGCCGTAGCTGCGGCCTACTTCCTCCGCTACATCCGCCATCAGATTCAGGTCGGGGCGGAAGGAAGGAACTTTGATGGTGTCGCCTTCTACTTCGATCTCCAGCAGATTCAGGTATTTGATCATATCTTCTTTGGAGATTTCCGTACCCAGCAGGCGGTTGATCTTATCACATTCCAAAGGCAAGGTTTTGGCTTCGGGAACGTAGTTAATGATGTCAATAATGCCGTCCAGCACATCGCCGCAACCCAGCAGCTCCACCAGCTCACAGGCACGCTGCACAGCGGGAACGGTCATCATGGGATCCAGGTTCTTCTCAAACTTTCCGGAGGACTCGGTACGCATACCCAAAGCCAGGGCAGTCTGACGGATGGAAGTGCCGTTGAAGTTGGCAGACTCAAAGACCACGGTGGTGGTGTCATCCATGATTTCGGAGTTTTCACCGCCCATGATACCGGCAAGGCCGATGGGTTTAGTCTCATCAGCGATGACCAGCATACCGGGCTTCAGATTCCGGATATTGCCGTCCAGTGTGGTGAGGGTTTCGCCCGCCTGTGCCTCCCGGACTACGATTTTGCCGGAGGAAACATAGCGGTAGTCAAAGGCGTGCATAGGCTGGCCGTACTCCAGCATCACATAGTTGGTGATGTCCACGATGTTGTTGATGGGGCGCACACCGTTGGCGCGCAGCCGCTGCCGCAGCCACTTGGGGGATGGTGCGATCTTGACATTGGCTACCATCCGGGAAGAATAGCGGTTACAAAGATTCTCCGCAGGAACCTCCACATCCAGCTTTTCAAAGATAGAACCGGCATCGCTTCCCTTGACCACAGGCTCATGATGCTTCATTTCCATACCGAAGGCGGCGGCAGATTCTCTTGCCAGACCGATAATGGAGTAGCAGTCGGGACGGTTATTGGTGATCTCAAAATCTACGATGGTGTCGTCATTGCCGATGACGGTGTTGATATCATCACCGATTTTGCAGTCCTCCTGCAAAATGAAGATGCCGTCGGTAATGGCGTAGGGGAAGTCGTTCTGGGAAAGACCCAGCTCTTCCAAACCGCAGAGCATACCGTTGGAAACTACGCCCCGGAGCTTACCCTTGGTGATGTGAACGCCGCCGGGAAGCCAGGAGTTGTGCATGGCAACGGGAACCAGGTCGCCTTGGTTTACATTCTGCGCGCCGGTGACGATCTGCACAGGCTCTTCCTGCCCGACATCGATCTGACAGACCCACATGTGGTCGGAATTTTCGTGGCGGACGATGGACAAAACCTTGCCAACGATGACATTCTTGATTTCCGCGTCCATGCGCTCCCAGGTTTCCACCTTTTGACCGAAGACGGTGAGCTTCTCTACATATTCCTTATCGGAGATGTGGGACAGATCCACGAACTCCTCATGCAGCCATTTTCTGTTAAGCTTCATAATCTATCCCTCCTTTAGAACTGATTCAAGAACCGCACGTCGTTGTCGAAGATCAGACGCAGGTCGTTGATGCGCATACGGCCCATGGCCATACGCTCCAGACCCATGCCAAAGGCAAAGCCGGAGTATTTTTCGGGGTCAATGCCGCAGTTACGGAGTACCTCCGGGTGTACCATACCGGCACCCAGCAGCTCGATCCAGCCCTCACCGTGGCAGGTGGAGCAGACCTGACCGTCAACCTCACCGGTGCCGTGGCACTTATGGCACTGCATATCCATTTCGCAGGAAGGCTCGGTGAAGGGGAAATGGTGGGGACGGAACCGCATGACCGAGTCCTCACCGTAGATCTGCTTCATGATGGCTACCAGAGCGCCCTTCAGGTCGCCCATGGTGATATGCTCGTCCACCACAAGGCCCTCGATCTGATGGAACATGGGGGAGTGGGTGGCATCGGCCTCGTCCTTACGGAACACACGGCCGGGGGCCAGCATGCACAGGGGCGGCTTATGCTCTTCCATAAACCGGATCTGCATGGGGCTGGTCTGGGTGCGAAGCATAATGGAGTCGTCGTCAGTAAAGTAGAAAGTATCGGAGCGGTCACGGCTGGGGTGACCTTCCTCAATGTTCAGCCGGGTAAAGTTGTAGCTTGCCAGCTCCACCTCCGGGCCGTCTACCACAGTGTAGCCCAGACCCACAAAGATATCCTTGACCTGCTGCAGCACCATGTTCATGGGATGCTGGTGGCCTAAGGTAACTTCTTCGCCGGGAATGGTTACATCAATGGCTTCAGCAGCCAGCTTGGCCTGCAAAACCTTGGCACCGATGGCAGACTTGGCCACGTCCAGCTTTTCTTCGATCTCAGCACGGACAGAGTTGGCCATCTGACCCATAATGGGGCGCTCCTCGGGAGAAAGCTTTCCCATCATCTTCAAAACGGCAGTCAGCTCGCCTTTTTTGCCAAGCCATTTTACCCGGAGCTCTTCCAGCTCGGCAGGTGTGGTGGCGGCATCCAGAGAGGCCAGAGCCTGCTGCCGGATGTTTTCCAGTTGTTGCTTCATATGTTTCTCCTCCTAACGGATTGTCTATAAAATAAAAAACATCCTCTCATCCCAAAATCGGGACGAAAGGACTACCTTCCGCGGTACCACCCGCAATTCACCGGTATCCCGGTGCGCTTTCGGACGCTGACACGCCCAAGACCTTAACGCGGTCACACGGCAAGCCTCTACTGAGTTTTCAAGGCAGCAGCTCCTGGGGGAAGGCCCGGCACGATACCCACGCGGCTCTCACCAACCCGCGTTCGCTGAAGCAGTATATTCCGTACAAGACGGCCCAGTCATCGCTTTTTCATATCTTCCCGAATAGTACCATATTCTTTTGGAAAAAGCAAGGCTTTCTTGGACCAAAGAAGAAAAATAATGATAGAAAAGCGTCAAAACCTTTGGCTTTTGGACGAAAACATTGACGGGAGAAGACACCCGTGCTATGTTATTTTCGGAAGGTGATGCTATGACGATCAAGAATTTAAACCACAAACAGGTTCTGTCCGCTTTGCCGGACCGGGATGAAAATGCCCACAAGGGGAATTTTGGAAAGATCCTGCTGCTGTGCGGCAGCGAAGGCTTTACAGGTGCGGCTGCCTTGGCTGCTATGGGCGCTCTGCGGTGTGGCGCGGGGCTGGTGTATTTGGGTGTTCCCCGGAGCATCTATGCCATTGAAGCGGTAAAGCTGACGGAGCCTATTGTATTTCCCTTGCCGGAACAAGACGGAAAGCTTAGCCGGGATGCCTTGCCCGGGATTCTGGGTATGCTGGATAGTATGGATGCGGTGCTCATCGGCCCGGGGCTGGGACAGTCGGAAGGAACACGCGCCGTGATCCAAGCCGTGCTGGAAGCGGCAAAATGTCCTGTGGTGCTGGATGCTGATGGCATAAACGGTATTTGCCGGCATAGGGATATACTGCGCGAAAGGCATTATCCAACGATCCTGACACCCCATGCCGGGGAGTTTCAAAGACTGGGCGGGGAGATTGGCGGTGACCGGCTGACATCGGCGCAGCGCTTTGCCCGGGAATACGGCTGCATCCTGCTTTTGAAGGGGCATCATACGGTGATCACCGACGGAATAGAAAGTTATGTAAACCAAACCGGGAATCCGGGGATGGCGGTCGGTGGAAGTGGCGATGTTTTGGCCGGTATGATCGCCGGCTTGCTGGGTCAGGGACTGTCGCCCTTGAATGCGGCGGCTTGCGGTGCATGGCTCCACGGTGCCGCCGGGGATCTGTGTGCGGAAAAAATGGGTCAGTACGCAATGCTGCCCACGGACATGCTGGAGGTGCTTGGGCGACTACTGAAATAAGGCGGGATCCCATGAAACGAATCGCGGTGGTGCTGTGTGTGCTTCTGCTGCTGACGGGCTGCGCAGGGACGCAGGAACAGTTGGATCGGGCGATGGCGCTGCGCAGTAAGCTTTTGGCAGCCTCGGGCTGCAGCTTTGATGCAGTAATCACAGCAGACTACGGAGATTTAAGCTATACCTTTACCATGAACTGTCAGGGAGATGAACAGGGGAATCTGCGGTTTTCCGTAAAAGAACCGGAAACGATTGCCGGGATCTCCGGTACGGTTTCCGCAACCGGTGGCAAGCTGACCTTTGACGATAAGGTTTTGACCTTCGGGCTTATGGCAGACGGGCTGGTAACACCGGTATCTGCCCCGTGGGTTTTACTGAAAACCCTGCGAAGCGGCTATCTGACCTCCTGTGGTAAGGAGGGGGAGTATCTCCGGCTCAGTATCGATGACAGCTATGCCGATGACGCTCTGCATTTGGATATTTGGCTGGGAGAAGGCGATCTGCCTATTCAGGGAGAGATATTTTGGCAAGGCCGTCGCCTTCTGTCGGTGAAGGTAGAAAATTTCACATTCCTGTAACTTTTTGGCCTGCTTTTCCATAGGATATTTTACAGGCGCAACCGTATATTTTTCCTTTGGGCGTGGGACAATAGGTTTAGCCCCCGTTACATAGGAAAAACCGGTAGCGTGGGTAATGATTTCTCGGAGTGTGAAATGCATGGATACCACGGTAAAGCGGGGAGATATTTTTTATGCAGACCTGTCGCCGGTGGTGGGAAGTGAGCAGGGCGGGACCCGTCCTGTCCTGATCGTCCAAAATGATACCGGAAACCGCCATTCTCCCACGGTGATCGCAGCGGCCATCACCAGCCAAACGGGAAAGGCCCGGCTGCCCACCCATATCAATATTGCCGCGGGCAGTGTGGGACTGAGCAAGGATTCGGTGATTCTTTTGGAGCAGATCCGCACCATCGACAAACGCAGATTGCGTGAGCATATGGGGCATTTGGATGAACAGCAGATGCTTCAGGTAAACGATGCCATTGCTGTCAGCTTTGGATTACACAATAACGGAATATAAGCCCACAGGCCTGTCGCTTTGATTTTCGACAGGCCCGATTTTTTGGGGGCAACTAACAAACAGACCACCCGACAAATTGCCATTTCTCGGGCAAAGGCGGCAGATTATCATAGTAAGTGCAACAATAAAATAAAAGGAGACAATGTGCTCAGTTAAGGTGTAAAATGTAGTTGCGACACAACAAACACACCGAGGTGAACACATTGTCCTACACACATTTTACACTAGAAGAAAGAGAA
>JAFQIL010000047.1 GCA_017397565.1 Oscillospiraceae bacterium
GCTAATGAATAATGAATGATGAATAATGAACAATGAAGGAGTCGCCTTCGGCGACATATTTAAAATCATTTCCGAAGGAAATACCGCAATTATTCATTATTCATTATCAATTATTCATTCGTGCGTCAGCACGATAAACGGAAATTGGCAGTGCCAATGCGCAAAAAGACCCACCTTTTTGGCGGGTCTTTCGTTGTTTAGCAAAGCTTTGCGCCGGCGGGGATGGCATCGTCGATCATGATCAGATTCAGCTTCTCCTCGCCCTTTTCGGTATGCACCGCACTGAGCAGCATACCGCAGGATTCTCTGCCCATCATCTTCCGAGGCGGCAAATTGGTGATGGCAACCAGCGTCTTGCCGATGAGGTCTTCCGGCTTGTACCACTTGGCGATGCCGGAGAGGATCTGCCGGTCGGTGCCGGTGCCGTCATCCAGCGTAAACTGCAGCAGCTTGTCAGACTTCTTCACAGGAACGCAGTCCTTGACCTTGACCGCCCGGAAATCAGACTTGCAGAAGGTGTCAAAGTCCACATTCTCCTGGGCATAGGGCTCGATTTCAATGGGAGGCAGCTTTTCCTTGGCCTTAGCCTGGTTAAAAGCGTCAATTTCTGCCAGCTTCTGGGCAGGATCCAGCCGGGCAAAGAGGATCTCGCCGGGGCCAACCTGCGCACCTGGCTCCAGTACGCCAAAGGCGGTCAGGCTTTCCAAACCGCCATCCACGCCGTGAATCTGCGCCAAGATCCGGTCTCCAGTCTCCGGCAGGAAGGGCTTCAGGGAGATGGCCGCGAAGCGAATAGCTTCCAGCAGGTTATAAAGAACCGTACCCAAACGGGGCTTCAGCTCCTCGTTCTTAGCCAGTGCCCAGGGAGCAGTCTCATCAATATACTTGTTGGCGCGGCGCAGCAGCGTGAAGATCTCATCGATAGCGTCAGCCACCTTCAGCTCGTTCATCTTTGCCTCTACCTTGCCGGGCATTGCCAGAGCAACCGCCTTCAGCTCCTCGTCCAGCGCCTCCGGGGTATTGGGGGTCTGGATCACGCCGCCAAAATACTTGTTTGTCATGGCAACGGTGCGGTTCACCAGGTTGCCAAGGATGTTGGCAAGCTCAGAGTTTACCCGTTCAATGATCAGCTCATAGGTCATAATGCCGTCGGCGGCGAAGGGGATCTCATGAAGCACGAAATACCGTACCGCATCTACGCCAAACAGCTCTACCAGATCGTCTGCATAGATCACGTTGCCCAAAGACTTGGACATTTTGTCGCCCTTGACCAGCAGCCAGGGATGACCGAAGACCTGCTTGGGCAGCTCCTCGCCCATGCTCATCAGGAAGATGGGCCAGTAGATGGTGTGGAAACGGACAATATCCTTGCCGATCAGATGCAGATCTGCCGGCCAGAACTTCTTATACTGCTCAGAATGATTGCCGTCAGGATCGTAGCCGCAGAAGGTAATATAGTTAGAAAGGGCATCCAGCCACACATAGGTCACATGACCGGGGTCAAATTCCACCGGGATGCCCCAGGTAAAGCTGGTACGGGAAACGCACAGATCCTGCAGACCGGGCTTTAAGAAGTTGTTGATCATCTCGTTCTTCCGGCTCTCAGGCTGGATGAAGTCGGGATGGGTCTGGATGTGCTCCATCAGCTTGTCGGCATACTTGCTCATCTTGAAGAAATATGCCTCTTCCTCGGCATCTACACACTCCCGGCCGCAGTCGGGGCACTTACCGTCAACCAGCTGGCTTTCTGTCCAGAAGGACTCACAGGGGGTGCAGTACTTTCCCACATACTTACCTTTATAAATATCGCCCTTTTCGTACATCCGGGCAAAGATCTTCTGTACCTTGGACTTATGCTCCGGATCGGTGGTGCGGACAAAGCGGTCGTAGGTGGTGTTCATCAGATCCCAAATACCCTTGATCTGAGAAGCCACATTGTCTACATACTCCTGGGGGGTAATTCCGGCAGCCTCTGCCTTCTGCTGGATCTTCTGACCGTGCTCGTCAGTACCGGTTTGGAAGTACACATCGAAGCCGGCCTGCCGCTTATAACGGGCAATGGCATCTGCCAGCACGATCTCATAGGTGTTGCCGATGTGGGGCTTGGCAGAGGTGTAGGCGATGGCCGTAGTAATGTAATAAGGTTTTTTCATATCCAATCTCCTTTCCAAATAAAAAAACCGCCCTTGAATAAACTCAAGGGCGACGGGATCGACGCGGTACCACCTTGTTTCGCACCGAAACAGGTTTGGTGCCTCTTTTATGCGCTGTGACGGGCGCACCCGGAGCCGCTTACACGGCACGAAGCACCGATAAAACCAGGCAGCCTTCGGCTTTATCCGTGTTTCCTGCTTTCAGAGACTCAGCTCCGAGACCATGTTCCATTGCTGCTTGCGCACCCCTTCTCACCAACCGGAGCTCTCTGAGCGAACCATGCAATGTACTCTTCTCTTCATCGCTGTTCATATTTTCCTTGGGTATTATACCCAAATGGTTACAGTTTGTCAACACTTTTTTGCCAGAAAATTTTCTTTTTTTCCGGCTTTTACCCCATATTTCGCAATATTCGAACAGGTGTTCGATGCTGTTCGTTGTTTTTCAACAGCTTTTTCAACAAACACCTTGTTTCCGCCAGCGCAAATTTGTCACCAAATTGCCATTTATCGGGCAGTTGTAAAACGCCTTGTAGGGGCGGCCATTGGCCGTCCGCCAACAAATTGCAACGCAATTTGTTGGTTTTCCGCAGGAAAACAATCGGTTATCGCCTTACGGCGATGTGATTTTGTGAAACAAAATCACACGGACGAGCAATGCTCGCCCCTAC
>JAFQIL010000048.1 GCA_017397565.1 Oscillospiraceae bacterium
AATTGACAATTGAAAATTGACAATGGAGAATTTCGGAGTCGCCAAAGGCGACATTTTTAAAATCATTTCCGAAGGAAATACCACAATTATCAATTATCCATTATCAATTGTCAATTCGTGCGTCAGCACGATAAATGGCAACTTATTTATTTCCAAACAGTTCGTTCAGTGAAGCAAACCGGTAGCCTTCCTCTTCCCAACGGCACAGCAGCTGATCCAGAATTTCCGCATTTGTCTGAGATGTGGAGTGCAGAAGGATCACAGCCCCATTGTGGGTCCGGGGCAGCAGCTTGGAAAAAGCATATTCTGCCGAAGGCTGTTCATTTTGCTTCCAGTCTACATAGGCTAAGCTCCAAAAAACCGTGCGATACCCCAACTCCTGAGCCATCCGCAGATTTTCCTCGCTGTAAGTACCCTGTGGGGGACGGTAATATTTTGGCATTTCCTGTCCGGTCACAGACTGATAGAGTGCTTCCAGATCCTGCAGCTCCTTTTGAAAGGCGACTTTTTCTGAAATTTTGCTCATATCCGGATGATGCATGGTGTGGTTGCCCACAATATGCCCGTCTGCCACCATCCGCCGCACCAGATCCGGATTTTTCTCTATATAATTGCCTACCAGAAAAAAGGCGGCAGGCACATTGTGCTTTTTCAGCACATCCAGGATCTTTCCGGTGCAGCCGTTTTCAAAACCGGCATCAAAGGTCAGATATAAAACCTGCTCCTGTGTATCTCCCAAATAGGCGGCATTGTATTTTGCCAGTTGCGCCGGGGTAGCAGGGCCATTGGGCGCTTGTCCCTGGGTTTGAAAGCTCAGACCCCAGCTGGCAGTTGGCAGAACCGAATCGGAAACCGCATGAATCGTCAAAAATAAGGTGACACAAAGTACGGCTACAATGAGCCAAATATCCCGTTTTCGCATAAAAGATCCCCTCCCGGGACAAGTCTATGTCCGGGAGGGGAATTTATTACACAATGGAGGAGCGGTAGGCGGGAGCGTGATCCCGATGGGACACCACAATGGGCAGATTACTGATAAACCGTACCGTAAAATAGGTGTTTTCCGGGATGCCCATCTGTGCAAGAAAATCCGGGGCATCGAATTTTTCCTGGTCGTCCTCCGGGTGAAGCAGGCAGTTAAGACGGAACACACCCAATCGCAGACCCTGATTTTGGACCTTAACGATCTTTTTCTGCATATTCTCAAAGAACAGCTCTACCTGCAGCTGGGCATTGTAGTAAGTACCGTTAAAGACAGAGAAGAAAAAGTCCTCTTTCCGACTGGTGTTCAGATCGCTAAAGATCCAGGTGCGAGCGCCGCCGTTGTCCCGGCCTTCCAGATATCGCTGCTGATAGGTAAAGGCTTCCGCGGGATCGGGAGAATAGGGAAGGGGCAAAACCTGCTCCTTTTCACCGGTGAGAAGCTCATCGATATCCAGCCGGGTCATAAGGTAATTGGTACCGGGCCGGAAGGTAGTAAAGGAAGTGTAAGCCTCCCGGAATTCCACCGGCAGCAGACAAGTCCGGGGGGCGACCAGCCGGTAGCCCCGGATCTGGGAATCATCGTCACCGCAGCCGAAGCCGTGATGGGGGACTTGCATAATGTCAGATTTCAGCTCCTGGCCATAGCGCTCCGGCAGACGGGCATCGCTGAAAGAGCCGTCAGCGGTGAAGAAGGTTCTCTGACCGCCCAGATCCATCATAAACATCAAGCAGGCGTGGTTGATGTTCTGAGAGCAGTGGATGGTGTCATCGGTGGAAGCCACAAACAGGAAATCGGCATCGCCGATGCGGTAGCTCTGGCCGGTATGGGGCATATAGACAGGCGTACCCATAGCCTCTACCTGCTGCAAGAAGCGCTTCAGCACCGCATTGGTGGGAATACCCTCTGTATGCCACCACTCGTTGATGGCATTGCGGACCACAGCCAAGGCAGGATAATGCTCCAAATCGTCGGGCTCGGGGAAGTTGAAGAAGAACTTTTCAATCATTACTTCATCGGCATATTTGTCCATAAAGGGGAAGAAGCCGTGGTAGTGGTCGCAGTGGGGGTGGGTGATGATCCAGGCGGCAATGATGGGCTTTTCATAGGGAGAATCTGCCTTCAGCCGGTTATACAGAGCATCGGCATCTGCTTCATGGGCGTTGCCGATGTCAATGACGATCTGCCGTCCGTCAGAAAGACGGATCACATCGGAAAGACCGTAGCTGCTGAGCATCACCTGCGTCAGCTGGGGCTGCACAACAGCCGGCTTGCAGGTGTCGGTATAGGAAAAATATGCGCAATTCTCTTCCGTTACCACCTGCAGCTCTTCGGTATTGGCAAAGTAATTGACAAACACACCGATAGTTTCCTTTTGGAAAGCGGCAAACCGGCGGTGTGACAGAGAAACCAGCTCAGTCTGGGTAAATCCAGACTGATTCAGCAGCTGGCAATATGCCATAAAACGGCTTTCCGGGGAATGGGGGATCAGCACCACCCGAGCGGTTTTATTCATCTGATTGTCAAAGAATTCGGTTTCGCCAAAAGCAGGCAACTGAAAGGGAAGCATAGTGAGCACCTCTTATCAATAAGATGGTGTTACCATACCATAAATGAGAAAAATTGTCAACGGAAACGGGAATGTGTTTGTATATACCACAATATTTCTGTCGACCGCACAAAACCACAGCTTTTTACCTACCTTGTTTCTAAGCTGCATCTTCAAATTTCCGTTTGTCGCTGAGTTTCAATATAGGAACCACCTGCCAAAAACGCTGTCATTCCGAGGC
Organism: Oscillospiraceae bacterium; assembly: GCA_017397565.1. Classification (GTDB taxonomy): domain Bacteria; phylum Bacillota; class Clostridia; order Oscillospirales; family Oscillospiraceae; genus Faecousia. The sequence continues at coordinate 2,773 of JAFQIL010000048.1, forward strand.
TGCGATAGCAGCTGTGGTGACCGAAGGGAATGCCCGTGGTAGAATCTCCCGGAACCAAGGACGTTTTTTGGAAAGGTTGTAAAGATAAGCCAAATCAGGCGATTATCCCTATCTAACCTTAGAAAAAGTCGGTAGTTTGTACCGGGAGATTGCCACGTCGGGCATTCGCCCTCCTCGCAATGACAGTTCTTTCGGTTCTTGGTTGCTTTTCGAAGGGACGGGAAACCCGTCCCCTACAGCCCGATAAATGACAATTTATTATTTTAAAAAAATTTTTTCTAAATGCGAATAATTCCTATTGACAAACAGAAAAACCTATGGTATACTCTGCTTGTAAATAAGAGTGATTCCTATTCACCCCCTTGAAAGGAGGCCAAAATGGAAGCGACCAGAACGAAACACTTCCGAAAAAGAGATGCGATCCTGAGCTGTATCAAACAGACCCATGTACACCCCAGCGCTGACTGGGTATACGCCCAGCTAAAACCGCAGATCCCGGACCTCAGCATCGGTACAGTTTACCGAAATCTGGCTCTTTTTAAGGAGCAGGGCTCCATTGTCAGTCTGGGAACTGTTCAGGGCATAGAACGCTTTGACGGAAATACAGATCCCCATGTGCATTTCATCTGCACCGGCTGCGGCCGGGTAGACGATCTGCCGCAGATGGAAGTGCCCCAGGCCCTATGCTGTCAGGCAGGCAGCCAGACGGGCGGCCGGGTAGAATGCTGCCAGCTGACCTTCACCGGCAGATGCAGCCAATGTTTGTAAGCAATCCTGAAAACAGGATATAATAAAATTATAAAAAATAAAATCATTTTTGGAGGAATTAATTATGAAGAAGTTTGTTTGCAGTGTTTGTGGTTATGTTCACACCGCCGAAGAGCTGGCCGCCGATTTCAAGTGCCCCGTTTGCAAGGTTCCCGCTTCCAAGTTCGTGGAGCAGAAGGGCGAGCAGAGATTAGCCGCTGTTCATGAGTATGGCGTTTATGCTCAGACCGTGAAGAACAACCCCGACATCACCCCCGAGGACAAGAAGTATATCTTCGATCAGCTGATGGCCAACTTCAACGGCGAGTGCAGCGAAGTGGGTATGTACCTGTGCATGGCTCGTATCGCACACCGGGAAGGCTATCCCGAGGTCGGCCTGTACTGGGAGAAGGCAGCTTGGGAAGAGGCTGAGCATGCCGCTAAGTTTGCAGAGCTGCTGGGCGAGGACCTGGAGCCCAACATGAAGGCCACCACCAAGGATAACCTGGCATGGCGTGTTGACTGCGAGTTCGGCGCAACTCAGGGCAAGTTTGATCTGGCCTCCTGCGCCAAGAAGAACGGCCTGGATGCCATCCACGACACTGTCCACGAGATGGCTCGTGACGAGGCTCGCCACGGCGTTGCCCTGAAGGGTCTGCTGGAGCGCTACTTTCGCTAAGCAGGAAGAACCTGCGCAGGATCCTGCTGCACTTTTTAACCTTACCTACGGTCTCCATGTAATCACCGGTAAGGAAGAAACCGACAACGGTTGTATTGCCAACACCTGCTTCCAGGTGGGAAATGACCCCACAAAACTGGCCATTTCCATGCAGATGGAGAATCTGACCCGGGAGATCATTGAAAGAACCGGAAGGTTCAACGCCAGTGTGCTGACGGAGGATGTCCCCTTTGAAACCATCCGCCATTTTGGCATGCAGACCGGGCGGGAAACCGACAAGTTTGCCCACTTTGCCCCCTTCAGCCGCAGCAAAAACGGCCTCATCTATCTGACCGAGCATACAAACGCCATGTTTAGCTGCGAGGTCAAGGAAAAGATCAATTTGGGCAGTCATATGATGTTTATCGGCGAGGTAACGGAAAGTAAGGTGCTGGGGAAGCAGCCCCCCTGCACTTACGCCCATTACCATAAGGCCATCAAGCCGAAGTTGTAAACGAAAAAAGGGCGTGCGAAAGCACGCCCTTAAATTAATAAGGAGGCTATTATGAACGAAAAAGTCGCTTTTTTGCTGAATCAGCAGATCAATAAAGAATTCTACAGCGCCTATCTGTATCTGGATATGGCAAACTACTACGATGAGCAGGATCTGGACGGCTATGCCAATTACTACATGGTGCAGGCCCAGGAAGAACGGGATCATGCCCTGCTGTTCCTGAAATATATGCAGATCAACGGTTTGAAGGTGACGCTGGATGCTATCGACAAGCCGGATAAGGTCTTTACATCCTTGCTGGATCCGCTGGAGATGGCAGCGGAGCATGAGCGGTATGTAACCGCGCTGATCAACGACATCTACCACGAAGCCCATCAGGCAAAGGACTACCGTACCATGAAGTTTTTGGACTGGTTTGTGGATGAGCAGATGGAGGAAGAGGACAACGCTGATACCATGATCAGCCGCTATAAGCTCTTCGGACAGGACCCCAAGGGTCTGTATTTGCTGGATCAGGAATATGCCGCCCGGGTCTATGCTGCCCCCAGCCTGGTGCTGTAATTTTTCCAATAAATTGCCATTTCTCGTGCTGTAGGGGACTTATTTTCCCGTCTCTTATGGCGGCGAAGCCGCCCTCGGCTCCCCTTGTCAGGGGAGCTGGCAAAAATGCCGCAAAAACGGCATTTTTGACTGAAGGGTAGTCGTATCTCTCCCTCAGTCAGCCTGCTTAGGCTGACAGCTCCCTCGTCAGAGGGAGCCTTTTGGGTGCTCTAACCAACTGCCCGACAAACGGGAATTGGAAACTGTTTCTATAAACATCGCCGCCGGGAAAATCCCCGGCGGCGTCATTGCTTATTTCTTCTCTTTTTCCAGCTCTTCCAAGTGGCGCTTCAGCACCAGATTGATATATTGGGAAAGAGACCGGTCATCATATTCCGCCCGATCCCGCAGCTTTTCCAGAATATCCGAATCGATGGTAATACTGATTCTATCTTTCAACGGTCTCATAATATCTCACCTCGTTGCATAGTATAACATTTTATCCCACTCGAATATTGACAAGTAATATAATCTCATATAAAATAACATTATTCAGAATAAAGACATATATGGAGGAGCTATGATTATTATTGCAAACAGAAGGACATTTGGTGGGCTGCTGCAGCAACTGCGAAAGAAATATTATGTGTCTCAAAAAGCTTTGGCGGCATTGATCGGTGTTTCTGTATACAGTGTTCGCGGTTGGGAATCAGGAACATTGGAACCTCAGCTACATGAACAAACCATGCGCCGCCTGTGTCAGATCTTTAACACCACCCCGGAGCAGCTTTTCGGCACGAAGCATCCAACGGAAGGATAAATTGCCATTTCTTGAGCAGGCTGCGCCTGCTAATGGATAATGGAAAACGAAGGAGTCGCCTTCGGCGACATATTTTAAATCATTTCCGAAGGAAATACCGCAATTATTCATTATTCATTATCAATTATCCATTCGCGCGTCAGCGCGATAAACGGGAATTGGAAACTGTTTCTATAAACATCGCCGCCGGGGATTTTCCCCGGCGGCAAATCGTTTTTACGTATTGATTTTTTGCGGCAATTGCTTTATCATATAGGGTGAACATATATAAAATAGGAGGTTCTGGACAAATGTGTTCATGCTGTGACAAAAAGAGCGACCTGACACTTCTGGACGATGTCATGGACAAGTATGCATCCGTTCCCGGCAGCCTGATTACCATCCTGCAGAAGGCGCAGGATATCTATGGCTACCTGCCTTTGGATGTGATGTACTACATCGGCGAGAAGACGGGCAACAGCCCCGCCAAGGTCATGGGCGTAGCTACCTTCTACACCCAGTTCCGCACCACCCCTGTTGGTAAGAATCTGATCATGCTCTGCCAGGGCACCGCCTGCCATGTTAATGGCGCTGAGCGGATCCTGAAGACCATCTGCGAGGAACTGAACATCCAAGACGGCGGCACCACGGAGGACGGTTTGTTCTCTCTGAAAACTGTTGCTTGCCTGGGCTGCTGCAGCTTGTCTCCCGTTATGATGATCAACGAGGACACTTATGGTTCTCTGACTCCGGAGAAGACCATTGCAATTCTCCGTGAGATCCGTGCAAAGGAGGCTAACCTATGAAAATTATCGTAGGACAGGGCAGCTGCGGTCTGGCCGCGGGTGCCGGCAAGGTTTATGATGCCATTGCCGCTTTGAATCCTAAGGCAGAGCTGGGCATTACCGGTTGTATCGGTATGTGCTACTTAGAGCCCATCGTCGATCTTTATGAGGGCGAAGCCCTGGTCAAGCGTCTGGTTCGGGTATCCGAAGCCGATGCGCAGGCCATTGTCAAAGCTGCAGAAACCGGCGATTTGGAGGCTGTTGCACACATCGCTATTTCTGCCGAGGACGAGGGCTTCCTGAGCCAGCAGACACGGATCGCGCTGCGTAACTGCGGTGTGATCGACCCCACTTCCATTGATGCTTACATCGCCAAGGGCGGTTACGAGGCACTGAAGAAGGTTCTGGGCATGACCGGTGAAGAGGTCATTGACCAGATCAAGATCTCCGGTCTGGGCGGCCGTGGCGGCGCAGGCTTCCCCACTTGGTTTAAGTGGAACGCAGCCCGTCAGAGCCCCGGCGAGGAGAAGTACCTGATCTGTAATGCCGACGAAGGTGACCCCGGTGCGTTTATGGACCGTGCCGTTATCGAGTCCGATCCCCACAGCCTCATCGAAGGCATGATGATCGGTGCTTACGCCATCGGTGCCAAGGAAGCCGTAGTGTATGTCCGTGCTGAGTATCCTCTGGCTATCGTCCGTTTGGAAAATGCCATGGCTCAGGCTCGGGAAAGAGGCTTCCTGGGTGAGAATATCATGGGTAGCTCCTTCAGCTGCGATATGCGCATCAAGGCCGGTGCCGGCGCGTTCGTCTGCGGTGAGGAAACTGCCTTGATCGAGTCTCTGGAAGGCAAGCGTGGTATGCCCCGTCTGAAGCCTCCCTTCCCCGCTCAGGCCGGTTACTGGCTGAAGCCCTCCAATATCAACAACGTAGAAACCTTTGCCAACGTGGCCTGGATTCTGCTCAATGGCGGCGAGAAGTTCTCCGCTATGGGCACCGAGGGCTCCAAGGGCACCAAGGTTTTCGCCCTGTCCGGTAAGATCAAGCGCGGCGGTCTGGTGGAAGTCCCCATGGGCACCACATTGCGCCAGGTGATCTACAACATCGGCGGCGGCATCCGTGATGACAAGCAGTTTAAGGCTGTGCAGCTGGGCGGTCCCTCCGGTGGCTGCGTCCCCGCACATCTGCTGGACACCATTATCGACTACAAGGCTCTGGGCGCTACCGGCGCTATCATGGGCTCCGGCGGTATGGTCGTCATGGACGAGAATACCTGCATGGTTGGCATGGCCAAGTTCTTCCTGGACTTCACCGCCAAGGAATCCTGCGGTAAGTGTGTCCCCTGCCGTTTGGGCACCAAGCGGATGCTGGAGATCCTGACCCGGATCACCGAGGGCGAGGGCAAGGAAGGCGACGTAGAGCTGCTGGAAGAGCTGTGCCTTGGTATTAAGGACGGCGCACTGTGCGGTCTGGGTCAGACTGCTCCCAACCCCGTACTTACCACCATTAAGTACTTCCGGGATGAGTATGATGCTCACATCCGGGACAAGAAGTGCCCCGCCAAGTACTGCCAGGGCCTTGTCAAGTATGTCATCGATGCTGAAAAGTGTAAGGGCTGCACCATGTGTGCCAAGAAGTGCCCCGCTGCTGCTATCTCCGGTGAGAAGAAGCAGCCCCATGTCATCGACCGCAATCTGTGTATCGGCTGTGGCAGCTGTGTGGCTACCTGTAAGTTCGGTGCTATCTCTGCGGAATAAGGGGGAAGACAGATATGAGCGAAATTAAGATTATCATTGACGGTATCGAGTGTGTCGGTCAGGCCGGCGATACCATTTTGCAGATTGCCGCAAAGTCCGGCATCTATATCCCCACCTTGTGCCATCATGAAAGCGTTGCCAAGTACGGTGCCTGCGGCCTGTGCGTGGTAGAGGCTGAAAAGAGCCCCAAGCTGATGCGTGCCTGCGCTACCACTGCTGCTGACGGTATGGTCATCCGTACCAACAGCCCCCGGATCGCTCAGGCCCGGAAGATCGCTTTGGAGCTGCTGATGAGCGACCACGAAGGCGACTGCAAGGGCCCCTGCCACTTGAACTGCCCTGCCCGTACCGATATTCAGGGCTATGTAAAGCAGATCGCGTTGGGTAACGATAAGGAAGCTGTTCGGATCATCAAGGAGAAGATCCCCCTGCCCGCATCCATCGGCCGTGTTTGCCCGCATCCCTGTGAGGAGAAGTGCCGCCGTCAGTTGGTGGAGCAGCCCCTGTCCATCGCTTATCTGAAGGCTTTCGCGGCTGACAACGATATGGCATCTGCCGATCCTTTCAAGCCTGTTTTGGCTAAGGCTACCGGCAAGAAGGTTGCCATCGTTGGTGGTGGTCCTGCCGGCTTAAGCGCAGCTTATCAGCTGGCGGTGAAGGGACATGCCGTTACCGTGCTGGACATGATGCCCGAGATGGGCGGTATGCTCCGCTACGGTATTCCTGAGTACCGTCTGCCCAAGGCTGTTCTGGCTGCGGAAGTCGCTGCCATTGCCGCGCTGGGCGTAGAGCTGAAGAACAATGTCAAGGTCGGCAAGGATGTGACTTTGGAGTCCCTCCGGGCTGAGTATGACGCTGTGCTGGTTGCCGTTGGCGCTTGGAAGTCTACCGGCATCGGCTGCGAAGGCGACAAGCTGGAAGGCGTTCTGGGCGGCATCGATATGCTCCGGGAAGTCAACTTGGGCGGCCGTCCTGATCTGGGCAAGAACGTTGCTGTCGTCGGTGGCGGTAACGTGGCTATGGACGCCTGCCGTACCGCAGTCCGTTTGGGCGCAGAGAATGTCTATGTTATTTACCGTCGTACCCGTGCCGAAGCACCTGCTGAGGATCTGGAGATCGAAGAGGCTCTGGAAGAGGGTGTGGACTTCAAGTGGCTGACCAATCCCGCCGAGATCATCGGTGAAAACGGTAAGGTCACAAAGATCAAGCTGCAGGTTATGGAGCTGGGCGAGCCCGATGCTTCCGGCCGCCGCAGCCCCGTGCCTGTAGAAGGCAAGTTTGAGATCCTGGATGTGGATACCGTTATTTCCGCCATCGGCCAGCGCTGCGCGCTGGAGGGCTTTGAGGCTCTGACCCAGACCCGGAAGGGCACCATCGAAGCCAGCGAGAACAACGGCAGCACCAATCTTCCCGGTGTCTTTGCTGTGGGTGATGCCACCAACCGTGGTCCCAGCATTGCTGTTCGCGCCATTGGCGAGGCCAACGATGCAGCTACCGCCATCGACGCTTACCTGAACGGCAAGGATATGACCATCCCCACTCCCTACTACTCCGAGCGTAAGGTCACTGCAGAAAACTTTGCCGATCGGGAGAAAATCGCCCGTGCAGAGATGTCCTGCAAGGATCCTGCTTACCGCCGTGGCAACTTTGATGCTGTCATCAACGGCTTTACCGATGAGCAGGCCCGTGCTGAAGCCAAGCGCTGCCTGGAATGCGGCTGCCATGACTTTGACGAGTGCCGCCTGATCGTCTGCGCCAATGATCAGCCTATCAATCCTGAGCGTTTGGCAGGTGCCAAGCATCAGTGCTTCACCGAGCGGAAGCTCCAGATCATCGAGCGGGATCAGGGCAAGTGTGTTCTGTGTAACCTCTGTGTCCGTACCTGCGAAGAGAATGCCAAGAAGGGTATTCTGGGTCTGGTAGGCCGTGGCTTCGAAACCGTCATCAAGCCTGAGTTCCAGGACGATGCGGTGATCGCCGGCTGTAAGGACTGCCTGATGTGTGCCAATGTGTGCCCCACCGGCGCTCTGAAGATCCTGAAGTAATCCATATTCAATCGAAAAGCAGCCATCCAAACGGATGGCTGCTTTTTTGTATAAAGAAAACCACGCGTTAGACGCGTGGTTCAATAAAGCCTATGGCGGTGAGTAAAAATCCCTGTTAAGATTATAGGTGCGGTCCGCCAACTGCACAAACAATCAAAACAGGGAAGCACTCATATGAGCATGA
>JAFQIL010000049.1 GCA_017397565.1 Oscillospiraceae bacterium
CGCAGCGCCCATACACAGCGATAGGTATTGCCGCAGATAAAGTGGTCGGGGTTGAACTTGACTACAGAGGGAGCGATCATATCCAGATAGGATTTGACCTTGACCTCCTCTGCCGTGGGTATCGTAGGTTTGACTTTTTTCTTTTTCAATTCAACACCTCCTATTTCAGATTCATGCTCGGCCCCTCATTAGGCACCAGGCCGTCGATGTAACTGTGAATCCAGTAGTCGATGTCGGGATTTACTTCAAGCTCTTCGGGGTGAATACAGAAGTCATCGATTTGATTCTCCATGTCCTCATCATCATAGACCTGGCAGTAGTAGCCGCCTTGATTGGGACCGACGTCCGGGGTTGTTGAGATATAAAATCCCTTGTATTCCATATTACCAATCATCCTCGCTTTCGTCCTCGACCCACCAGTATTTGTCAATGGTCTCGTGGATTCTCCTCTTAACCGAGCGGAGGCTTTTGCCCCCACAGCCATGAAGGAAAAAATCATCCACGAGGATTTCCTTATCCTCATCTTTGAACACCTCGCAATAGTATCCCCCAGTGAATGGAACATTGTCGGGTGTGATCGTGTAGTAATAACCTTTGTATTCCATTTGTGTTTCCTCACATATCCATGGTGACCCAGCGTTCACCATCGTAGTTATCGTAGCGTTCTGTGGTCACGTTCTGTTCGAAATAGACACCGAGCATACGCTTGATGTCCTGTTCATTGGCCCGTCGTGTGATGAAACCATTGTCCTTGATGTTCTTCTCGATACGGGCCAGATACGGGAAGATTTCCGACTCCTTCTCATTGCGGAGACGGATCATGATGTAGAACTCCCGCGCAGATGCCATGAGTACCTGGATGCGGTCGAGGTGGGTACTGTCCTGTTCCAGCAGTTTGCGAATAGCGGGCAGCTCCTCAGATTCGAGCCTGCTCCTGTAGTAGTTCTTATTGCTCTCGAAGGACTCGGTGGAGTTCATAGCCAGCATCTCCACATCGGTCTGGCCTTTGACCACGTTGAGCAGAGCGTAGATGCGTGAGCTGACGCTTGCATCGGGCAGCACAGATATGTTGGTAGGCTTGATGATGAAAAACACCAGATCGCCCAGCTTCGTGCAGATGCTGTACTCTGTGATGCCGTCGATCCCCATGAGCTCTGTGGTCGATTGATCTTTGGATCGTCTTTTCTTCTTTCTGCTCATTAGATCCTCCATTCGTAGAACTGTTGCTTGGTAATGAAAAAGGCACCGGCATATCGGATGAAATCCAGAATGCTGGTACCGTCAAAACGTATGCTCAGGAAGCAGTAGACTGCTGTCAGGACGAGGGGCAGATAGATGCCGGTCTGTGTGACTGCGAGAATTGATATGAGCAGACCCACACCAATCACGCCGATGTCCTTCAGTTCCCAGAGCCAGAGTGTTGCCTTGGACGTAAGGTTGTCCGGATAGATATACAGTGTTAGTCACCTCCAAAATGATATGATGCCGCAGGTATTTCTCCTGCGGCATCACTGCTGCTGTGTCATTCCGCGCCTGCTTCGTCGTTGTTCAGCGCGTTCTCAATCAGGCCGATGATGAAGTGGGCCTGCTTCAGGTTATGCTTGGCGAGATACGCCTTGAGGCGCTGGTTGAGCTCGGGGCTTACCTGGAATGCGATAGTCTTGTTTTCGTTCATGGTTTCTTTTCCTCCTTCAAAATGTTTGGTGAGTAGTTCTGTTATGTAGTCGCTGAGTTTCTGGCCGGCTTTTTCCTCCATGACTTTGGCGTGGAGGGATACCGGGATCTGCGCACATAGGTTACGAGTTTCTTCCATAAGGGTTTTCTCCTTTCTGCGTTTCTGCAAACAAACAATACCGAAAGAAGCAATGGAAAGCTATTCACAGAAACTAACAAAGAAATGCGGAATCAAGGAAGCGAAACTGACAAGTATTTAGCTCGCCAGTGACACCCGCGCCACTTTGCCAATTGTGAAATCCACACAGGGTATGGCAACACTGTTTCCGAGTGCCTTGTATCTGGCAGAATCAGATGCGCCCTCTACATACGTCCATCCATCGGGGAAACCCTGGAGCCGCTCACATTCGAGCGGAGTCAGTCTGCGGATGAGGTATGCGCTCGGCATATTTTCCTGTGCCACCAGGTTTTCACTGCCGCCGCCATTATCGCCGCCTTTTGCGCGAAGGGTTGTACAGCCGGGGCTGTAGTTTCCGAATTGGCTTTGTCCGAAAACTTCAGCCTGATACACAAGATCAGTGGCATCTTTGTGCTGTCGGGCGCTCTGGGTACTGACCACATCGTTGTCCTTGAAGAGGTCTACACGCTGTCTGCTAAATACGGCATGATGGTCGGTGGCAGTCAGAGTATAAGCAATATCCTCCTGATAGCCAATTCCATTACCGCCGTTCTGGGGCTGACGGTCGATAGCATTGCCTGTGATACAGATGATCGGCTCCTGCTCCACCAGCGGGACATTGTTGCCGCCAGTCCCATATCGAGCAGACATGGTCGGCGCTACATTGTGCGGCCCTGTATATCTGGAGTCAATGCCGTGATTCTCATAAACGAGAGGCTGATGGCCATGTTCCTGAGCGCGAAGGGTGCCGGACAGGTTTTCAGTGCAATCCATGACACTGCCGCCCTGGTCGTTCAGGCACAGGACGCTCGGCACCATATTCGTGCCGCTTTCAGCGCCTTTGAGCGTGGGCGCGAGTTCTTCCTGATAGCCGATGCCGCCTGCCTTGCTGCCTTGACCTGCGGAAAAACCGGCAGCAATGAATGTTTGCTGTTTCATTCCGGGCTGAGAAGCAAGAGCACCAGCCACATCGTGAAGGTCACGCACTTCATCTCTCTGGTTTGCAGCAAAGGCAATGGAGACTTCCTCATCTGCCTGCGTAACAAATGTTTGCATCTGCATATTTGTGGTGGCCATAAGTGCGCCGGATACTCCATGGAGATCGATGCCTTCGTCACGCTGATTGATATGGTAAGTCTCCAACGTGGTAGGTCGCCCATCGGGTGCAATTAGCCCTGCTTGGATCATGAGTGCGCGTTTCAATTTGTACGGCAGTTCCTTGCCACGTTCATAGGCTCTGCGTAAGATGCCAAGGCATGCTGTTTTGGAGAGGTAATACCTTTTGTGCGGTGCAGGTTCCAGAACACAGGACAAACAAACTCTGATTATCTTTCTGGGGGCAACACCTGTATTACGAGGGCGCCGCCCCACAACGTGAGGCGACCGCATTTCCCAATAGTTGCTTCCGAAAAGGTCAACGTAGTCATGAGACAAGTCAAGGTGAAAATAAGGAACTGAAATTAGCTCTGCGTCAGACTTGACCGGTCTTGCTTTGAATCGCTTTTTGACCTGGACTTCCGATGTGATGTCGATCAGAGTCAGCTGACCATTGGGATCGCACAGATACATGCTATTCCTCCTCTCCTTGGAACTCGTCTTCAGAGAAGTCATCAAACATGATCCGCGGCGCAAAAGGACCCGCAAAGTCAGCAATTAAAAATATGCGTTTTCGTCGCTGTGCAACGCCCCAATACTGGGCATCTAAGCAACGCCACGCAAGAGAAAATGTGTTGCCCAATACAATTTCACCGGCATCCGGCCAGCCATAAGGATGTGGAGACGGGATGCATTCATCGGGCAATATAATTCGAACAATTTCCTCCAGCACGATTCTAAAGTCTTCGTATTTAGGTGTACCGCTTGAAAAGGCACCAGGCACATTTTCCCAACACAACCAGCGGGGGCGCACGTTTACGCCAAACCGACCACGAGCTATGTCAGCGGCTCTCATTTCTTTTACAATGCGTACCTGTTCCATAAACAGTCCAGAGCGTTCTCCTGAGAGACCAGCTCTGGCTCCCGCTACGGAAAGGTCCTGGCAGGGGCTGCCCCCACACACAAGGGTAACAGGCGGCAATTCTGCGCCATTGAGTTTTGTGATGTCACCCACATGGACCATATCAGGAAAACGTAGTTTCGTCACCTCAATGGGAAATGCCTCAATCTCGCTTGCCCAAAGGGGTTTGATTCCATTGCGGATCGCGGCCAACGGAAAACCGCCGATGCCGTCAAAAAGGCTCCCCATGGTTAGTTCTTGCTGTGGCTCTGCAGGGAGAATGATTTCCTCGGCATTCCGGATTCGAATGCCTCTTTCTTCTGTATTACTCATTTCGCCACCGCCTGTACCACAGTTTTGGTGGTGTTTACTGCCGCCTGCGCCGTATAGACGGCACTCATGATATTCGCTCGGGTTGTCGTATCCATACCGAAGGCTCCCGCAATTCTGGGTATCTCGCCTGCGGACAGCATTAATCCCAAACCAAGCAGGGCGCGATCCTTAAACACCATGAGTCCTGCAATTAGAATCGTGGCCTGTAGAAATGCGGTCAGGCATAAACCGACGATCTGCTTGCACCACTGAACGAAACCGTCAGTGTAGCCACGAGGTACGCTGAACATATATAAGCTGCCCACTGCTATCTGGATCAGCAGAATGCCGCCTCGTTTCAAGTTGGCGAAGAAGACCTTGATGACTGCGTATGCCATAAGGATGATGCAGAAGAGAATCATGATAGGACTGGTGATGGCCCCGAAGCCAGAGAGAGAAGATGCTTCCGTCAGGCTCTCTATCGCATTGAAGTTCTGCAAAGCTTCTGTGGCGACCTCGCCGATGCTGCCCGAGCCATATCCTGTCAGACCTGCAGTGAAGCTCGACTGAAGGGATACGGATAGCTCATACAGGCGCACAGGCACAGTGGTAAAGAGCGACACAGCCAGAAAACCCTTGATTGCATTGAGTGAGGTTTCTTTGATGTTCCCTCGACCACTGGAGTATTCAATTCCACATTCGAATACGGAAACAACCAGTCCTGTTCCATATAGCGCCCAAGCCAGATAAGAGAAAAAGAGAATGATGCTTTGCACCCAGTCCATCGTGAATAGCTCGGCGCCCATGTTGCCCATCTCACTAAAGAAGTTTCCAAGGAAGCCGATGATTTGTCCGTAGATCCAGTCGATGATGTCATCAAGCACAGCACTGGCTACAAAATCCCAAATGAACAACTGATGGTGTCACCTCGTTTCTAAAAAAGTAGGAGGCCCCGCTTTGCGCGGGGCCTCCTGGGGTTGGGATGTGGATTAGGAATCGCCGGTGAAATCGTCTTCGTACATATTGCCCTTGACCACTACGGTTGCGGTCTGGGTGTCAGACAGTGCCTCGCCAGCTGCGTTCTTTGCAGTGACGGTGAAGGTCAGGGTGTAAGTACCGTCAGCAGTTTCTACGGGGATGTAGACACAGCGCTTGCCCAGAGGAGACTGAGCATTGACGGGATACTCAAAGGTACCCTTACTGGTTTCCTCCATGACGATGGTCTTAGCGCCATCACCGAAGTTGTAGGTCACGACCACCTTAAGCTCGGTAACATCGTTGTAGGACACAGGCACCTCAGCGAAGATGCCGTAGCCGCTCTTGATACCGTCGCCGTCAGAGCCGCCGTTTACTTTACCGCCATCACCATCGGTCACATCGGGTCTGCCGATATCCACCTTGCCGGAGGGCTCAAAGGTTACGGAGATAGTGTGGGCACCCTTCACATTGTTGAAGGTATAGGTGGTCAGCTCGCCCTTGTTTGTGCCGTCCACCACAACGGACTTGACCTTGTAGCCCTGTGTGGGGGTGATGGTAAAGGTCTTGCTGTCGCCGTAGGAAACGGTAGAAGTGCCATTGGGAGAGATGGAGCCACCTGCGCCTGCAGATGCAGTGATCTTAAAGGTCTTCTTCACAAAAGAGGCAGAGATGGCGTGGGCTTCTTTCACATCCTCAAAAGTGTAGGAAGTGATCTTACCCTTATTCTGACCGTCCACAGTCACGGACTGGATGTCATAGCCCTCGTTGGGAGCGATGGTGAAGGTCTTGTCCTCGCCGTACTTCACCTTAACGGTGCCACTGGGAGAGATGGAGCCGCCAGTACCGGCAGAAGCGCTGATGGCCAGCTCCTTGGGTGCAAAGGTAACGGCAATGGTGTGGTTGGTAGTAACACGCTCGAAGGTATAGGACTCCAGCTTGCCCTTGTCCACGTTATCGATCTTTACGCTCTGGATGAAGTAGCCCTCATTGGCC
>JAFQIL010000050.1 GCA_017397565.1 Oscillospiraceae bacterium
ATTGACAATTGAAAATTGACAATGGACAATTAAGGAGTCGCCAAAGGCGACATTTTTAAATCATTTCCGAAGGAAATACCACAATTGTCAATTATCAATTATCCATTATCCATTCGTGCGTCAGCACGAGAAATGGCAATGGGTACTGTTTATTGTTGCACGCAGTTTTCAGCCGGTTTTTTCTTTTTCTTCAGGAAGAAGAAAGCAAAGAACCCTGCGCCTCCCAACACCACCAAGGCCAGCAGAATCCACAGCCACAGGAGGCTGCTGTCATCTTGCTTTTCCGAATCGCCGGGCGTCCCGGGAGCTGCCGGTTCGGTTGGCTGGCTGGGGTTATTGGGATCGGCTTCCGGTATGGCGTACTGACACACATCACATTGGCCGTCCCCGTCTGCGTCCGTATGGGGAGCTTCCTGCACATGCTCGCCACAGGCACATTCCTGCCAGTGTTTCGTGTCATCTTTTTGATAGGTATCATCCTTGGCAGTATGGGCGTGGTTTTCAGAAAGCGTTATCACATATCCGCAGTCCAGGCAAACCTCGTCTTTTTCCGCTGTTGCCGGACCGCTTGAGCGGTGGGGCATGATCTCATCTCTAAAATAGCAGTTTTCCGTCAGGCACAGGTGGGCGTGACCTGTGGGGTCGATGAAGCCCCATACCTCCGTAGCAAGGTTATGCTCCCCATAGCTTCCGTAGGCCGTGCCGCAGACCTCACACTTCGCCTTGGTCTGGCAGGTTGGGGTGCCGCCGCTATGCTGGGTTCTTGTTCCGCTGATATCCTGATGGCAACGGCCGCACACCTTGAAGTGATGGGTGGAATTGGACTTAAACCCGGATTCCACATGACCCAGAGCCGGAACGATGCCCCACTTACTCAGATCGGTGATCTGCTTCTTAGCCGCCGCATCCTCATAGTTTTTATCGCAGGAAGTACAGTGATAATAGGTGTTCTTTCCGTCTTTGGTACAGGTGGGGGTAGCCTTGTTCACCCGTGTCATGATGTGCTCATGCCTCAGTGCTTCAAAGGTATAGGAAATTCCGGCAAAATCACCGTAGGTCACATACTCCACAGTGGCTTCACGGCCATTGATCGTGCCTGTCATTGCTTCCTCTTCAATGAATTCATAGCCCAACTTGGAACGGAAATGGATCGTCACCTTATAAACGTGACCTTCCTTGAATTCCTGATCGACGCCGCCCGGGACAAAGCGATCGTTTGCGGTTACGTCAAACCACTCAACGCCGTTACTCATATAGGGGCCCGTGCCGTTACTGTAATATGCGGGACCGTCAAACTTGGTATAATCCGGCTTATTTCCTATGACGGGTACGTCGATATTAAACGCCAAAGTTCTTATAGTCGGCGAGTCGCTTCCCCAGGAATACCCGCAATCGTCACAGGTAAGGTCACGGTTGGCATCGGTATGCTTGCTCTTTTCCTCTGCGCCGCAGCCCGCCACAACACAGGTGTGGCGATGGTAGACATCATCCACCTTGCCCCACTTGCTCCAGGCATGATCGCCCTTGGCTACATTGTAGCCGTATTTGACGGTTTGATTACAGGCGTAGCAGAACCAATCGCCGGTGTAGCCCTTCTTTTGGCAGGATACCTTATCGGCATTGATCAGCTTAAGGTTGCTGTGTCTGGGGGCAAGGATCTCGCCCGCTTTCAGAAGCACGCCGCACTCACAGTAGGTATCGCCGCTGTAGCCGAATTCGGTACAGGTGGGGTTAACCGCGTTTTTAACCACCGTCTTTGCGTTATGCACTCTTGCGGTGGTCTTGCCGCGAACATTTCTGTTACAGTGGTCACAACGGTAGGTTCCCTCATAGCCCTTCTCCTGGCAGCTGCCCGCTTTGGAGGTGCCGGGGATGAGGGTCAGCTTGCCTTCGTGCTTGCCGGCACTTTCGATGACCTCACCGTAGAAGATGACACCGTCACAATCGGCACAAACGGTATCGCCGGTATAACCGTCCTGGGTGCAGATTGGCTCTTTGGCATTCTTAATACGGGTGCTGCCGGTATGCTTGCATTCCTCCAGAACCGGGGTGAAGGTCAGAATGCCGCCGCCCGTGTGTCCTGCAAAGTGGGGGATCGTGACCACCCATTTCAGCTCATTGCCGACCTTTTCGAATTGAAAGTCCTTTGTTACGTCCATCTCGACCTTTGCGCCGGTGGAGCCACGGTCACAGTAGTAGGTTACCTTCCATCTCGTGACCTTCGGATACTTGATCTGCAGGTTTTCTTCTCTTGCATATTCAGAAGGCGCGAAGCCAATGACCACCTTTGTGCCATTGACCACCACATCGCAGCTGGAGTAGCCGTGTTCCACATAAACCAGATCGTTGGACTTTGTCCACTGGGCATCGACCATTGCATCCTTCTTCTCATCATAGGTCTGAAGCTTCTTCGTGGAGCTGTAGCCGCAGATCTGGCACTCCTTATAAGCGACGCCGATGTGGTCGGTGTTGCTGTAGGGTGTGCCGTGGTTCTGCCAGCCGAGATAATCATGGGCTTCCAGATGGGTCTGATTACAGCCCGGGAACAGGCAAGTAAGCCTGTGCTGATTCTCATTTTTATAAGTATAATCGATCTCGCATTCGTAGGTTTCGGGGTCGTAGAAATAATGGATGTGATTTTCAAGATAGCTCTTAAAGCCGCAATGGATGCAGGTCCGCTCATGCCAGCCCACACCCGTCTGGCTGTCGAAGATCAGCCGGGTATTCTTGCTGAAGGAATGGGGAACAAGGATATAATCGTCACATTCCTCGCCTACGCAGGTCACAAAATGTCCATTGGAAGCGTACATTCCGATGTTGTCCTTGCTGTTGGGCTGATGGATGGTGCCCACAAGCTCACCCTTGTGAGCACTGTATTCTCTGTACAGGTGGACGATCTTCACGTATGCAATGTTGGTTGTGACCTGATTGCCGTTTTCATCGGTGATGACGCACTTGTAAGCGGGCTGGTAAGCGCAACCGTCGCTTGGCACTGAGAAGGTGATGGAATTGGTCTTCGCGCCTGACATGCCGGTAATGGTGTCATCCTTGACCTCGAGCCATTTTCCGTCACCGTTGTAGCATACATACCACTGATAGGTAAGCGGGGTCGTTCCCTTTGCCGCAACGGAAATGGTGCGCTTGTTATTATTGGGATGGTAAGGATCGTCCTCACCGCAAACTTGCGTATCGGAAACCTTGGCAACCATGCTGTTGGGCTGCTTCAGGATCAGGATGACCTGCTGAGAGTCAAAGCGGCAGACGGTGCAGATGCCGTAGTTATCAAAGGTATGTGCTGTTTTACCGGTAATATGGGAAGCTTCGCCGCAGAAACGGCAGGCGCGCCAGTGATGAGTCTCATTCATCTCCCAGGTTTTCTGGGGAGTTGCGGAGTGGGGGCCTGCGTTCGTATGATCGTTTTGGATATGTGCCTCAATATCGCTGTCGCTGATACAGCGGTCACTGCAGTCGCAGCCCTCGGCTTCAAGTCGGATCTCGCAGCAAGTTTCACACAGCAAAAGACCTGCAAACTCACAGCCTGTGCAAATATCACTATTGTGGAAGCATTCGCCGCAGTCCTCACAGAAATGGAAATCGTAATCGCCGTCCTCTACGCACATGGGAGGAGATTCCACGCAATCGGAATTGCCCCCGCAGCAGTCAAGGCAAAGTCCGCAAAGCTCGCAGACATCTACCGTACAGAAGGCGTTGCCGCAATCGGGGCACAGATGCTCGTACCATTCAGGGCTCTCGATGCAGTATTCGCCGCACTCACAGCCCTCGGCGTTGGCGTTATCCTGACAGCAGAATACGCAAAGACCGCAGTCCTCGCAAAGCTCGATGCCGTCCTCGAACAAGCATTCCTCACACTGCTCACAGATGATACAGCATTCTTCGCAGTGATCGTATCCAAAGTCACACTCTGCATAAGAAGCGTAGCAGTTGCCGCACTCCTGGCAGTGCATATTTTCCACTTCCCAGCATCCCTCGCAGAAACCGCAGCTGTCGCAAAGACCACCCATACAGTCAGCACAGAACCAACAGTAACCGCACAGTTCATCTTCTGAAGTGTAGTGGCATTCGTTACAGCCAAGACAGTGCCAACCGTTATTGACATAGCAATCCTCGCAGCTAAGGCATACGGAACAATCGTCTGCCAACTTGTCGCAGGCGCCGCACTCGCTGCAGTGGGTGGATAAATAACAGCCTCCGTTGGTACATTCTTCACTGCAGGCACCGCACAGGCCGCAGCAATACTCATCCCAGTGGTAATGGTTGCAAAACCAGCATTCCATACCATCTTCCCAGTCCGCATGGGCGTGGGTGGTAGGCAGAATGCCCAGAACCAGAACCGCGCAAAGCAGCAGACTGAAAAGCCTTTTCCCCAGCTTCTTTCTCATTTTTCTTTCCTCCTTGGTTTTTGTGCGCCTTGACCGTAACAATTTCCTGTGGTATACTACCAACAGGTAGATCTTTACAAGGCTATCATACCCCACGGAACTTTCTCTGTCGCCACACTTTTTTAAGAAAAAAGTGTGGGTTCTGAGAATTTTCCGCAAAAAAGTGTAGGAAAAAGTGTAGTAAGGAGGGTTATATCATGAAAAAGAAACTGTTGCCGGCGCTGCTGCCCCTGCTTCTTTTGGTGTTGACCGGCTGCGGTTCCATCGGCGAAAAATCCTCCAGCCTGCGCCTGCTCTATGCCGCTACCGCCATTTTGAGCCTGTTGACTTTGACAGGCTATCTGTTCCTGGAAAAGAAGCGCAAGTCCTGGTTTTTGCTTCTGTTTGCCAGCGTCTGCATCGTCAACAGCAGCTATTTTCTTCTCAGCTGCGCCGGCACGGTGAATGCCGCCCTATGGGCAAACCGGCTGGCCTATCTGGGTTCGGTGACGCTGCCCCTTTCCATGCTGATGATCATCACCGATGTCATCGGGCTTCGCCGCCGCACCTGGCTGGTACCCTCCCTGCTGGGGCTGAGCCTTGTTGTATTTTTGCTGACCGCTTCCTACCCTCTTCTTACCTGGTACTACCGGGATGCCTGGCTGGAGATCCAACACGGTGCCACACAGCTGGTAAAAGAATACGGTCCTGCGCACACTCTGTACCTGTTCTATTTGTTGGGTTACTTTATTGCTATGATCGTCCTGTGTCTCTACGCCACCGTGAAGAAAAAGCTCAAATCACCGGTTCAGGTCTTTATTCTTTGTGTTGCCGTGTTCCTCAATATCGGCGTTTGGCTGGTAGAGCAGCTGATTAAGCTGGATTTTGAGATCCTGTCCATCAGCTACATCATTACAGAGCTGTTCCTTTTAGGCTTGCATCTGATCATTCAAGAGCAGCTCGCCCTGCTGCCGCAAGCCGTTCCGGCAGCTTCTGCACAGGCAGCCCTGCCAGAGGTTTTTGCCGCCGGACTTCACCGGCTTACCCAAACGGAGCGAACGATCTGCCGGCTTTATTTGGAAGGGAAAAACACAAAAGATGTGCTGCAAGCGCTGAATATCACGGAAAACACCCTGAAATTTCATAACAAAAACATCTACGGAAAACTGGGCGTTTCCTCACGGAAGCAGCTTTTGGAGATTGCCAGAGCCGCAGATGTCCAACTTGGATCGTAAAAGCGAGAGCACCCAAAAGGCGCTCTCGCTTTTTTCAGCTTTCCGCAAAGAATCCGTAGGTGCCGCCGGGATCCTGAAAAAGGGGGATCTGCGGCGGCAGAAAGGTAAACACCGTAAAGGCTACTGCCGGCAGACAAAGCACCGCCACGATAAGCTTCGGACACACCGAACAGGAAAACCCACGGGCAAACAGCTTGGTCTCCTCCCAATATGTCACCCCCGCTGCCAGAAAAAAGATCGCAATGTTTATAAAATCCACTGACACCCCAAAAATGCCGGTATACGTATAATACACCGCCACAATAAACCCCAGTCCCAGCAAGATCCCTATCAGCTTGACGCACCAAAACCCTTTTGTGCTTTTCCCCCAATTCAGCCATTCCAAAAAGGCAAACGCCAGCATGGGATAATACAAAAGCTTCAAATGCTCCCATATAGATTCATTGACAGCAGAGAAAATGGCTGCCGCCACGCTGCCACCGGTCCAGTCAAACAAAAAATGCAGCAGCGTCCCCACCACCGCCGTAAACACAAAGCCGGCAGTCTGCCAATACGGTATATCCTTTTTCATAAATCCGCACCCCATTTTTGTGGTATAGACAAGTATATTCCACCGGCAGAAGCATCTTTCCTCCCCCTACACAAATTGCCATTTTGCGTGCTGACGCACGAATTGACAATTGATAATGGATAATTGATAATTGTGGTATTTCCTTCGGAAATGATTTAAAAAATGTCGCCTTTGGCGACTCCGAAATTCTCCATTGTCAATTTTCAATTGTCAATTGGCAGCCATCGGCTGCCCGACAAACGGGAATTTGAACATTCAAACAAGGTAACGATTCGGGCGGTGTGCAGAGTAACGAACACCGTCAGACTCTCAGTCCCGAAATTGCCAGCGGGTGCATACCCGCTGACACTTTCCTATTCCTGATTCTTAGCACGCAGAAAAGCCCGGTTCGGCATTGCCGAACCGGGCTTCGTTTAGGTTATCAGGTTTTTCTTACTTGAAAATGCGCTTTCTGCGAATCTCGAACAGCACCACTGCTATCGCCAGGGTGCACAGGAACATCAGGATCGTCACAGTCGCAACAGGTGTCGTATCACCGGTAGGCGGAATGACCTTATCCGCTTCTTCCAAAGCCTTCAGCGCAGCTTCCGCATCCAGCAGAGCCTGGTAATTTTTCACCAGTGCCTTCTGCTCAGCAGACAGCTTTTCGTAAGCCGCGCGGGCAGCCTCAATAGCTGCTTTGCTCTTCAGTGTTACCGTGCCGATGGCAGCAATTTTTCCTTCAACAGCTGCCGCTGTGCCTTCGGCGTACTCGCTTTCCATGCTGACAAGCAGTTCATAATAGTTGACCAAGGTGTTTTCAGCCAAGGATCTTCTGTCCACCAGATCCGACTGAACCTGCGTAAGCTTATCATAAGCTGCCCGGGCAGCCTGCACCGCGGCAGCCTTGTCTGCTGCCTTTTCAACAACCTGGATCAGCTTAATGACTTCGTCAGCAGCCTTCTGGTCTGCCTCAGTTGCAGCCAGAACCGGCTCCAGATCGCTGGTGACCAGCAGCTCATCCACAAAGATGTCTGTCTTTGCGCCAAAGGTAATGTAGCAAACATAATCGCCGGCTCCTGCCACCACAGGAATCTCGATAGCCTTGCCGTCATTGATGGCTACCGTTGCCTGATCCTCAGTCAGTTTCAGATCGAAGGTCAGGGTATTCCAGCCTTCTTTCAAGGTACCGACAGAGGTGGTCTGCTCATTCAGGTACAGCTTGAGACCTTCTACCCGCAGACCGATGGGCATAGCCACGCCGTAAATGTTGGTGTAGGCATTCTGCAGCGCCAGGGTAAAGGTGCTGTCTGCCGCAACAAACACATCAACGGAGATCTTGCCGTTTTGCAGGTAAGGCACAGAACGAGTTGCGCTGGCATCGTTGCCCAGCTTCATAGAATACTTGCCCTGCGCGTTGATCTCGGACAGCTCCATGATGCCTCTGACTTTGTTCCAGCCTTCGTACTGGACGGTGCCGTGCTCGAAGTTGTCGTAAGCACCCTTGGTACGGGTATACCACTTATCAAAATCGGTGATGTACAGACGGATGTAATCCTTATCGCCCCGGAGGTTCCGGAAGGTGATAAACATCTCATCATCGCCGTGCTCCGTCACGGAGTGGTTTGTGACGTAGTGGTCACCTCTGGTGTCGTAGCATTCCATATGGGTCTTGGAGAAGATGTTCTGGATATTCCGGAAGGTGTCGCCACCGTTGGTGGAAACAGCAAAGTTGAAGGGGCTGCGGATGTAGCTGGTGCCGCCCAGTGCATTATTGCCACCCCAAATAGCGGTGATCACTTCTTCGCCATTGATATTCAGCTTCTTCAGCATGGCCTGGGTATTGGTTGCGTAGTAATCGGAGAAGTAGGGGTCATTGGTCCAGGTCAAGCCGTGGTCCAGAGAATAGGATACCTTAAAGCCATAGGCATCGGCAGACTCACAACGGGTATGCAGAACCAAAACGCCATCCTCACGCTCAATGATCCAGCCTTCGGAGCAGCCGCCCTGAGAACCAACCGAGGGATGGGAAATGACGCTTTCGCTGTACTGCCAGGTCTCACCGGCATCCTTGGTATAGGCTACACGGGTGGCGAAGCAGCCGGTATTGTCGAACTGAACGCCAACGGGGAATACGAAGTCGATGCCTTCGCCCTTACCGTCATAGGTGGACAGCAGTGTGCCTTCGGTGTAGGACAGGGCATATCTGGGAATATTCTTGTTCTTATACTCTTCCTTACAGGCACAGGGCAAGGTATACAGGTGATACCAGGTCTTGCCACCGTCATCGGAAGCGATAACAAAGGCTTCGCCGTGGGAAACATTCATATCGGTAGCAAGGAAGGTGGTATGCACAACATAGCTCTGGTACATGATCCGGCCGGTATGGGGGTCGAAGATAAAGCTTCCGTCATGCATCTTACCAACAGGTGTCTTCCCTGCCGGTGCATTGTTGCTAACGGGGGTCTCCGTCCAGGTACGGCCTCCATCAACAGAGGTCTGCACCGCAGGCGCGTTGCCACTGCCCATCAGATAAATGGTTTCCTTGTCCAGCTTGGAGCCATCGGGGAACTCCGTACCGGCAGGCAGAGTCAAAGTCCAGCGGAACTTGCTGCCATAGATAGTCTCGCGGGTGCCGTAGGTCACCTCATAGACGCCTTCCTTGTTTGCGATGTCCAGAACATTCCGGCTGTCGCTCTGCTTGACCGTCAGCTTCACGGATGCGCCTGCTTCCACCTCAGGGATTCGGACGATCACATCCTCCCCACTGACATAGTGGTACAGCAGCTCGCCGTCCAGATAGATCCGGATGGAAGCATCGGTGCCGGTGATACCCAGCTCTTCCTTGGAAACGGTCCAGGCATGATCATACAGCAGCTTTCCGGACTCGTTCTTCAGAATGTATTCATTCTTGGTAAAGGTCTCGCTGCCACCGCCAAAGACTTCCTCATAGCCGGCCTCGATCATCTGACCGTAGGCGCCGACAAAGTTGGCATCCACGCCGTGGTAGTGGGTGTAATGGACCTTGAGATAGCGTCCTTCTGCCTCAAAGTCATACAGATACCACTTGGTATCCACATGGAGCAGCTTGAAGGACTCAACCTGGGTATAAGTCACATTGTCGTCACTGACCCATACAGTCAGAGACTCGGCGTTCAGACGAGCCTTATCGTCACCGTCAACCAGCACTGCGTAGTTGACCTTCTTCTTCTGGCCCAGATCCTTGATGATACTGTTGTTGTCGGTATCGAAGGTGAACAGAAGCTCTCTGTAGGTCTGACCTGCGCCGGCAGCAGGGTTCGTGTCACCGGTTACATGCAAAACGCCGTCATTGCTGAACTGCACACCGGGAACGATCAGCTCAAAGCGCTTGACCTCACCGTTGGTCAGAGAAGCGGTCAGAGTCACGATGGCAGCACCGGTCTGGGGCTGGGTCACCTTGCCGGTCTCGGGATTGATGGCGGCAGGATTGGAGCTGGTCCAGGTAACGACATACTCGGTATCCAGCTGTCCGTTGACCAGTTTTTCCACCAAATGCAGGTCAGAGACCACCTCGTCCTGCGCTGTATTGCTGCCCTTGATAGTGTCAAAGGTAACCTGGTTCAAGAGGGTCTTGCTATCGTATACCTTACCGAAAGCGATGTTTGTCATATAAACATCAATGCTATCCGCATCGCTTTCAGGACCCTTGGTGCTGCGGCGCATATTGACAACAACGCTGCTGTCGCCCACCTTGTTGGTATACTTACTGACATCATAGATGGTATGGATCTTTTCACCATCCACGAAAACATCCAGATGATTATCCAAATACCATTCAACCGCAACGGAGAACTGCTCGCCCACCTGCTTGTTCAGCGGCCGCATTGCGTTGCCTACACTGGTCTGCACCACGATTTGCAGGCCGTCTTTGGTATTGATAATACCCCAAACCGTTGTCCAGGAGTCCTTATTGGCATTGGCCAGATCGCCCATGGAGATGGTGAGGCCGGAGTTGGAATAAGAACCGCTCTTGATGAACGCAGCTTCGTCCATGACCGGCATAGACAGAGCCAGGAAATCAAATTCCATCCGCTTTGCCACAATACGGTCCGCAAAATTCTCCGTATAGACAGGCAGCTTCTGGTACAGAACATAGCTGCGGATGCCGGAGGCGTTGGTTCCGTTCTCATCATAACGGTCAAAAAGTCGCCAGCCGTTTTCGATCTGAGTAACGCCGTGCTGAGCATCGGTGGACTTATTGCCGCCTACAGGAGCAGCATGCTCCCGGTTGTCGGTAACAAACCAGTCGATACCGGTCAGCGCCAGGGTCTTGCCTGCCCCGGTAAAAGCTCCGGCCTTGACGGTAATACTCATAGACACACCATAGTCGGTGATCTTTTCGCCCAGCCCAAGGACGCTCATGGGAATGGCGATTTCCACAACGCCGTCATTAACGGCGATCTCAGCACCGGAAACCTCGGCACCGGCCAACTTCAGCTTGCCGTTTTCTACAGCAAAGGCCTTGCCGTTGAGGGTCAGCGCCAGAGCGTCCACATCACCCACAAAGTCCACTGCTGCAAACAGCTTTGTCTGATTCCACTGGAAGCCATACTCGGCCACCAATTGCTTGGCTGTATTCAGGATACGGCCGCTCATCCGCCAGCCTTCCTCATTGAGCACACCGTCAACGGTGATGGCAGAGGCACTGAAGGCTGCATCCACATTGGCAGAAGATTCCTGCTCCTGTACGGTCAGCGGAGCGATGGTTACCTTTACAGTCCACAGCTCCATGCCGTCCGCCTTCAGGGTAACATTGGTAGACTTGGCTTCGGTGGCATGACGGGTCACCTTGCCGTCAGCGGCAAGGATAGAGGTATCTTCAATGACCCAGGTCAAAGGATAGCTTTTGCCGCTCTTGCCGGTAAACTCCGCGATCAGCGGCAGGTTGGTTTGAACATTGGTCAGATCTACACGACCAAAGATATATTCGGGAGTCAAAGCATCCAGATCTGTGGGCTTTTCCAGAGTCTGGGGTTTGGCAACGGACAGGTTGGCTACAACCACATTTACCCGGTTTTCCGGGGTGGCATCTGCGGCCTTGGTTACCACCTGAATGATATTCGTATCCTTGGTGGCGTAGTTACCGTTAATGTACTTAACATTGACGCCCTCGGCAACAGCCATACCATTGACAAAATACTTGGCAGATACGCTGCCGTCTGCGGCATAGCTGTACTCCACACGCAGGTGATACCGATTGTTCGGAGAGGCTTGCACATCCGCGGTGCGGTAAGCACCGTCTGCCCAGTAGGCCAGCTTCATTTCACCGTTCTGCTTGCAAAGACCCACCAGCAATGCTTCTGAGCCATAGTTGCTGCTGTTGAGGGTGGTATCCTCATCACGGATCGCCAGACCCACGCCGCCAACACAGAACTCACGGGTTTTTCCGGTCAGCTCAGAATTATCCGGCATATTATTGACGGTAATGTCCAGCTCCACAATAGAGGGATTCTCTACGGAGGACTGAAGCAAAGGCGCCTTAAAGTTACAAAGGCTTCTGTTGGCATTGTTGCCGGTAGCCGCACTGTCCAGGGTGACAGAATATTTATCGGCAGAGGCTACCGCGCTATAGTAGACCTTGTTGTTCTGGATCCGGGCATAGTTGCTGGTATCGAACACCAGCTCACCTTCCCAGGTTTTTCCGTCCAGAATAAGCTTAATAGGATAAGTCTTGGCAAAGCTGATATCCTCGATTCCCACAGAGGCCAGCGGGATCTGGAATTCCCGGCAGCCGGTGCCGTCAGTACCGGCGGTATGTACGGCAACACCGTTGACCTTCAGCTCTGTCAGACTGCTGGGGCGACTGCCTCTGGCACTGCTGATGCTCAGATACAGGTTATGCCAATCCCAGATCGCGCCAATGCTCAGATCGGAGGTCATGGGAATGTCCTGCCGCCAGGCGGCTTCCGTCAGCTTGCCGTCCACTGTTACCGGATCAGCACTGTAAGAGGCAAAGAGGAAGTTGTCACCAACACCGGCCGGTGCTTCCACCGCCTGAGGCTTGGTAACAGACAGGTTGGAAACCACCACATTCACCCGGTTTTCCGGGGTGGCATCTGCCGCTCTGGTGATCATCTGAATAATATTGGTATCTTTTGTTGCGAAGCTGCCATCGGTACACTTGACATTTTCTGCTTCTGCCACAACCTTATCGTTGACAAAATACTTGGCACCTACGCTGCCGTCTGCAGCATAGCGGTATTCCATCCGCAAATGGTACAGGTTACCGGGCACCTGTTCCACCGGAGCTGTAACAAATGCGCCGTTGGTATAGTGAACCAGCTTCAATTCGCCGTTTTCCTTGCAAAGGCCAACCAGCAATGCTTCTGAGCCATAGTTGCTGCTGTTGAGGGTGGTATCCTCATCACGAATCGCCATGGCAAATCCACCGACAATGAACTGTCTGTCTTTTTTCTCACCAATGGAGGTTACATTATCCGGCATATTGTTGACGGTAACATCCAGCTCCACGATGGTGGGCTTCTCCACAGAGGACTGCAGCTGCGGTGCTTTAAAGTTACAAAGACTTCTGTTGGCATTTTGGCCGGTAGCAGCGCTGTCCAAAGTAACAGAGTACTTATCAGCAGAGGCTACCGCGCTATAGTAAACCTTGTTGTTCTGAATGGGAGAATAGCCGGCGGTATCAAAGACCAGCTTGCCTTCCCAGGTCACTTCCCCGATCTTGAAGGACAGGGCATAACCTTCTGTCAGATCGGGCTTTGTGATACCCACGGAAAGCAGCGGGATCTGGATCTCCCGGGCTGTTGCGCCTGCGGTGCCCGCCACAGACACTGCCATGCCATTGACCTTCAGTTCGGATACGGCAGGGGCTGCGGTATCCGAGAAGGCCAGATATATATTCTTCCAGTCCCAAAGGACGCTGACCTTCAGCGTTTGGGAAAGGAAAATACTCCGCTGGTAACCGGACTCAGACAGTTCACCGTCTATCGTCACAGCATCAGCGGAATACATACCGTGCAATACTTTTTCGCCCACAGTCGGGGCGGCAGCATAGGTAAACAACCGCATCATCGGGAACAGTCCGATAATAACGGCCAATACCAGGATAAGGGAAGCTGCTCGTTTCAATAGTTTCAAGCTGATCTCTCCTCTCATATTTTTTCTGATCCGTTTATAATAATCTACACAAATCAGGGTAGAATAATTATAACAGAACAAGAAAAAAATAACAGTATTTTTCCAAAAAACCAGTGTAGAATTTACCCCCCCCCGCTTGTGCATATTGCACAAATCCTAAAAGTATTTTGTTATATTTTTCATATATATACCAAGTATTTCACATTTTTTATAACCGCTGCCGCCATTTGCTGTCCTTTAAAATGCCACAAGAAGCTCCTTATTACGCATAAATCACTGCGCCGCACTACCGAAAAATTTCCATATCCCGGGCAGTTGGTTAGAACTCTTGGCTCCCCCTTTGGGGGAGCTGTCGCCGCCGAAAGGCGGTGACTGAGAGGGTTTTCCTCCGCTTTTTATGCCCTCTCAGTCAAAAATCAAAGATTTTTGCCAGCTCTCCCAAAGGGAGAGCCAAGGCCACCTACGGCGGCAACCTGCCGGCAAACGGAAATTGGCAGAAGTTTCGGGTTTTCCCGATTTATAGAAAAGCCCGGTTCGGCATTGCCGAACCGGGCGCTTTATCGGGTTATGGGAAATGTGCTCAGGTTTGCAGCTTACTTTGTTTTACGCTTCTTGCGGAGCACCAGGATCGCAGCACCGGCTGCAACCACAACTGCGGCTGCCACAATGATCAAAACGGTGGTAGTATTGCCGGCAGGCCCCTGCTCCTCCAGAGCTGCAAAGGCTGCCTCGGCATCGGTCAGGACAGAATAGTTGGTAACCATGTCCTTTTGCTCCTGGGTCAGTGCGTCGTAGGCGCTCCGGGCTGCCTCGATGGCTGCCGCGCTATCCTTTGTCACAGTACCGATGGCATTGATCTTGACAATAACCGCATCCACCGGCAGGTTATTCTCTGCCGCGATCAGCTGCTCGTAATAGTTGACCGGGGCCCCGTCGCCCTTTACCAGGACATCTACCAGATCCTTTTGTGCCTGCGTCAGCTTATCAAAGGCTTCTCTTGCGGCCTGAACCGCTGCCGTCTTATCGGTGGACGCTTCGATAGCCTTGATCAGCTCCACAACCGCGTCTGCTGCCTGACGGTCAGCCTCGGTAACTGCGAGAACGGGATCCAGCTCGCTGATCACCAGCAGCTCATCCACGATAACGCCGGTTTCCACGCCAAAGGTGACGTAGCACACATAGTCGCCGGCCTCAATATTCACAGGGATCTGCACAGCATTTGCGTCATTGACTGTCAACGCTGCCTTGTCTTCTGTCAGCTCCAGATCGAAGGTTAGGGTGTTCCAGCCATCCTTCAGCTCTGCCACAGAGGTGGTTTCTTCGTTGAAGTACAGCTTCTTGTTTTCTACCCGCAGGCCGATGGGCATTGCCACATCGGCATAGCCGGGGCTGTAGGCGCTCTGCAGCTCCAAGGTGAAGCGGCTGTTCTCATCCACAAAGACATCAATGGATACAGAGCCGTTTTGCAGGTACGGCATAGAACGGGTCACACTGGCACCGGCAGACAGCTTCATGGAATATTTTCCCTGGGCATTGATGGTGGTCAGCTCCATACCGTCACTGAGGGCGTTCCAGCCCTCAAAACGGACGTTGCCGTGTTCAAAGTCGTCATAAGCGCCCTTGGTCCGGGTGTACCACTTGGAGAAGTCCTCGATGCGGACACGGATGTAATTCTGCTCTGCCCGCAGCTGACGGAATGCGATCAGCATCTCATCCTCACCAAACTGGGTGATGGAAGCGTTGGTCAGATAGTGGCTATAGGCTGTGCTATAGCCTTCCATATGGGTTCTGGAGGCGATATTCTGGATGTTGCGGAAGGTATCGCCGCCATTGACGGAGGTGGCAAAGTTCAGGGGGGACCGGATATAGCTGGTGCCGCCGCGGATATTATTGCCGCCCCAGAAGGCTGTCATTACCTGCTGGCCGTCCACATCCAGCCACTTCAGCATAGCCTGGGTGTTGGTGGTATAGTAGTCAGCCATATAGTGTTCGTCGGTCCAGGTCAGGCCGTGGTCGAAGGAATAGGATGCCTTGAAGTTGTTCACGCTGGACACCTGGCAGCGGGTATGCAGCACCAGTGTGCCGTCCTGGCGTTCGATGATCCAGGCCTCAGAGCAGCCGCCTTCATGGCCGCTGGCGGGGTAAGTGATGGGAGTCTCACTGTACTGCCAGGTCATGCCGCCGTCCCGGGAGTAGGCCACACGGGTGGCAAAGGCACCGGTATCGTCGTACTGTGTACCCAGGGGGAATACAAAGTCAACATTGTCACCGTCACCGTCATAGGTAGACAGCTGGATGCCCTCGGAATAGGACAGGGCATACTTGGGAATACCTGCTTCGTTGGTTTCACAGGCGCAAGGCAGAACGTCCATAAGATACCAGGTTTTGCCGCCGTCATCCGATGCCAAAATACTGGTTTCACAGTGGGATTCATCCATATCTGTGGCATTGTACTTGGTGATAACCGTATAGGTCTGATACAAGATCCGACCGGTAACGCTGTCAAACAGGAAGCTGCCATCGGCGATCTTTGTGATGGGCTCTTTTCCGGCAGGCGCGTTGTTGCAGACATTATAGGCCTTCCAGGTATAGCCGCCGTCGGTGGATACCTCCACAGTTGCCGCAGAGCCGCTGCCCATGACATAAATGGTTTCTTTGTCCAGCTTGGTTTCATTGGGGAAGGTAGTGCCGGCAGGCAGGGTCAGGAACCAGCGGTTCTTGGAGCCCAATGTGGTTTCCCGGGTGCCGTAAACCACTTCGTGGACACCTTCCTTGTTGGCGATGTTCAAAACATCGGCGCTTTGGCTCTGCTGAACCGTCAGCTTCACAGCGGCGCCGGGGGCGATCTCAGGAACCCGGATCACCACATTCTCACCGCTGACATAGTGGTAAAGCAGCTCGCCATTCAAAGAAATGCGGATGGAAGCATCGGTACCGGTGATGCCCAGATCCTTCTTGGAAACGGTCCAGGCGTAGTCGTACCGGGTGGATGCCGCGGTATTGGTCAAGGTGTATTCACTCTTTGTAAAGGTCGCGCCCCGGCCGCCGAAGACTTCCTCGAAGCCTGCATGGATCATCTGACCGAATGCGCCGACGAAGTCCGCCTCTGTGCCATGGAAATGGGTGTAATGAACCTTCACATACTTGCCTTCTGCCTCAAAGTCATACAAATACCACTGGTTGCCCACCTGCAGAAGCTTGAAGGATTCCACACGGACATACGTTTCGTTGTCTTCGCTGACCCACAGGCTCAGGGATTCGGCGTTCAGACGGGCCTTATCGTTACCGTCTTTCAAAACTACGTAGTTTATCTTTTGGACATCGCCCAAATACTTAATGATACTGTTGTTGTTGGTATCGAAGGTAAAGAGCTGCTGGGTGTAGGACTGACCGGAGCCGGTAGCGGGATTGAGATCTCCCGGTACATACAGAACACCGAAATTGTTGATGGTCTTGCCGGGAACAATCAGTTCAAAGTCTTTGAAGTTGCCGTCAGCCAAAACCGCGGTGAGGGTCACCACGCTGACGCCCTCTTCCATCTGGGTGACCTTGCCGGTCTTGGGATCGATGATTTCGGGGTCAGAGCTTTTCCAGGTGACGGTAAATTCATTGTCCAACTGGCCGTTGGTCAAGATGGTAGGCAGCGTTAAGTCGGAAGTAATGCTGTCTTCCTGGATGTTTTCGCCCTTGATATCCTCAAAGGTCAGCTGGTTGAGCACATCTTCGTTGTAATAGACCTTGCCCATAGCCAGATTGGTGAAGGAAATATCGAAATTGTCCGCTTCGCTCTTGGGCTTATCGGTGCTGCGGCGCATATTGACGCAAAGGCTGGCGTTACCCACGGAGTTGGTATACTTACCCGCTGCCGCCAGAGTATGGATCTTCTCGCCGTCAACATACAGCTCCAGACGGTTGTCGTCGTGCCATTCCACGCCAACGGAGAACTTGTCGCCTACCTGCTTGCTCAGCGGCACCATGATATTGGTATGTCCCAAATTGGCCTGATAAACAAACTGCAGGCCATCCTTGGTGTTCAGGATACCACAAACTACCGTCCAGGCATCCTTGTTGGCATTGGCCAGATCGCCAATGGAGAAGGAGAAACCGGAGTTGGAGTAGGCACCGGAATCGATAAAAGCGCTTTCGTCCAAAACGGGCATAGCTTCTGCATAGAAGTCAAATTCCACACGGGTCGCAGCGCGCCGGTCTGCCAGATTTTCTGCATATACGGGCAGCTTCTGGTACAGAACATAGCTGCGGATACCGGTTTTATTGGAACCCAAAACGCCGTACTGGTCGAACATATGCCAGCCGTTTTCCAGCTGGGCAACACCGTGCTGCACGTCGGTAGACTTGGTGCCGGAATAGGGTGCCTCATGGAAACGGTTGTCGGTGACAAACCAATCGATATTGGTAAGGGTCAGCTTCTTGCCGCCGCCAAGAAGGTCGCCCGCCTTCACAGACAGCTCCATAGTCTTGCCGTACTCGCTGAGCTTATCCCCAAAGCCCAAAGCGCTGACAGGGATGGCCAGTTCCACAACGCCGCCCTGCACCGCGATCTGCGCGCCGGTCACGGCATTGCCGCCTTGGAGCAGCTTACCGTCTTTTACGGTAAAGGTCTTTGCCCCCAGCTTCAGTTCCAGCGCTGCTGCTTCCCCTACAAAATCCACCGCGGCAAACAGCTGGGTCTGGTTCCACTGGAAGCCATATTCCGCAAACAGCTGCTTTTCCGCTGTCAGCACCCGGCCGCTCATGCGCCAGCCTTCTTCGTCCAGGCTGCCGTCAATGACGATCTCAGAGGCACTGAAGGCCGCATCTACATTGGCAGGAGATTCCTGCTCCTGTACCGTCAACGGATCCAAAACCAGCAGGACAGACCAAAGATATTGTTCACCCGATCTTACGGACAGTGTGACACTCTTTCTTTCCGTAGGATGACGGTTGACTCTGCCCTCGGCTGTGACCAGCTCGGGATGATCGGAGGTCCAGGTCAGCGGATAGGTAATGCCGCTCTTGGCCGTAAAGCTGGTGGGAAGAGAAATATCATTGCGGATATGCTGCAGGTCCATTCTCGGGAACACCAAGTCCTGCGTGAAATAATCCAGATCTGCAGGCTTTACCATTTCCTTGGGATGGGAAACGGTAAAATTGGAAACAACGGCGTCTACCCGATCCATCTCGGTTTTTCCCAAAGCCTTGGCAACTACCTGAATAATGTTGGTATTGGCAGTAGAGAAGGAGCCGTTGGTATGCTTTACGTTGGAGGCCTCTGCAGCCAGATAACCGTTCACAAAATAACGGGCATTGACCTCGTCCTTGCTTTCATAGGTGTACTCTACACGGACATGGAACTTATTGTTGCCAAAGTCCTTTACATTGGCCATACGGTACTTGCCGTCAGCCCAGTAGATCAGCTTCATGACACCGCCATAGTCGCCCAGGCCCAGCTGATAAGCTGTTGCGCCGTACTTGTTGTTGGTGTCCAGAGTCGTATCCTGGTCACGGATGGTCACGCCCACGCCGCCCTTGCAGAATTCACGGGTGTTGCCGCCCAGCTCGAGATAGCCGGGCATATGGTTGACCTGTACATCAAATTCCACGATGGTGGGGAAATCCTCAGAAAATGCCAGTTCCTTGGTGGTGGTGCTGAAAAGGCTGCGGTTGGCATTATTGCCGGGTGCTACCGTGTTGATGGTTACGCCCTTACCGTCAGCAGTCTTCACCGCACCGTAATAGACAGAGGGAGCGCCGGTAGCCGTCAAAGCCCGGGTATCAAAATATACCACACCGGACCAGGTGTTGCCATCCAGCGTAAAGGAGATGGGATAACCTTTGGCAAAGTCGATCTCATCGATACCGATCTGGTCCAACGGGATCTTGATTTCCCGGTTGGTGCCATCAGCGGTTCCGTAAATACTCAGAGAAACCCCGTTAACTGTCAGGGTAGACAGACCACTGACGCTTCCTGTCAGGGCCAGATACAAAGCATCCCAATCCCAGGCCGCGCCGAAGCTCAGCTTTTTGGAGATGGGATAATCCAAACGGTAAGCTGCCTCAGAGAACTTACCGTCTACGGTAATCTCCTCGGAAGAAAAGGTTGCATAGGCAACTGCGCTGCCTACGGTAGGCTCCGCAGCCGCGGAAGTCAGGCAGATCCCGGGAAGCATCCCGAAAACAACTGCCAATGCAAGAAACCATGCGCTCAAACGAATGAATTGCCGCATTGTGGAAGACTCCTTTCTTTTCCATCTGCTCCTGGCAGATTTGATATAATAATTATAACAACATTGGACTTGAAATCCTAGTGCGGAATTCCTTTGGGGACGTACAAATTCCTTTTCTTTTTTTGTGGATTTTCACCAATTTTTCTGTAGTGATGCTTTTGGCGCATAGGCCGATAAATTGCCATTTCTCGTGCTGACGCACGAATTGATAATGGATAATTGATAATTGTGGTATTTCCTTCGGAAATGATTTAAAAATGTCGCCTTTGGCGACTCCTTAATTGTCCATTGTCAATTTTCAATTGTCAATTGGCAGCCATCGGCTGCCCGATAAACGGG
>JAFQIL010000051.1 GCA_017397565.1 Oscillospiraceae bacterium
AAGTCTGAAAAGCCTCCAAAACCCCAACTTTTCTGCCCGCATTCCTCTTCAGTCAGCGGTTCGTTCCTCACTCGCTGACAGCTTCCCCCCGGGGGAAGCGTTAGGCGGCTTTCGCCGCCAAGCCCTATCGCAACTGCCCGATAAGCGGGAATTGGAACAATCGCACCCAGTAGCGAATCGGGCGATTTTGGTAGGCGGTTCCTGTAGGGATTGCTGAAAAAATCTGGCAATTCAATAAAAATCTTTCGATTGCGTTATATCGATAAAAGTGTACTTTTTAACCGCAAAAACAACAAATATGTGAAAAAACCATAGACAAATGTTTTGATTTGCGGTATGATACCATCAATAAGTCAAAGCCTTTTTGAAATTTGAGCAAGAGGTGATCAGCTATGGCTTTTTCTATTTTTGGCGGTGTCCATCCTAAGGACAATAAGTGGTATACGGAAAATTGCCCGGTGGTGGAATTTCCGGAGCCGGATATTGTGGTTATTCCCATGAGCCAGCATATCGGCGCGCCCTGCAATCCTCTGGTCAAGAAGGGGGAGCGGGTGCTGGTGGGACAGAAGATCGGAGACAATACCGGTCTGTGTGTTCCGGTCCACGCCTCTGTTTCCGGCGTGGTCAAGGCAGTGGAAATGCGGCCCCATTCCAGCGGCACAACCGCGTTGTGTGTGGTGATTGAAAATGACCACCTGCAGGAGCTGAGCCCCGAGGTCCGGCCAAGAACCCCTCAGCAGGTGGAGGCGCTGACATCCCAGGAGCTGATCGGCATCATCCGGGAAGCCGGTATTGTGGGTATGGGCGGCGCGGCCTTTCCTACCCATGTAAAGCTTAGCTCCGGTCTGGGCAAGGTGGATACTATCATCGTCAATTTGGCGGAGTGCGAGCCTTTTATCACGGCAGATGACCGGCTTTGCAAGGAAAAACCCTGGGACATTCTGGAGGGTATCCGGATCCTGAAAAAGATCCTGGGCTTGGAGGTTGCCTATATCGGCATTGAAAATAACAAGCCTGAAGCTATCAAGACTCTGAAGCGAGCCATCAGCTCCAAGAAGGATATCCGCCTGGAGATTCTGCGTACCAAGTATCCCCAAGGTGCGGAAAAGCAACTGATCCAGGCCATTACCGGTCGTCAGGTTCCCTCCGGAGGCTTGCCTGCCGCAGTAGGCTGCGCGGTATTTAACGGCGCAACCTGTAAGGCGATCTATGATGCGGTCTATAAGGGACTGCCTCTGATCCGTCGGATCGTAACAGTTTCCGGAGACATCGTCATGGAGCCCCGGAATCTGCTGGTTCCTATCGGCACCAGCTTTAATGAACTGCTGGAGGCGGTAGGTCACAGCGAGAATCCTTATAAGGTTCTGTCCGGCGGCCCAATGATGGGTGCTTCTCAGTACGATCTTTCTGTGCCTACCATCAAAGGTACCAATGCGGTTACGATTTTGGGTCATGCTAACCGTTATGTGGTGGAACAGGCCAAGTGTATTCGCTGCGGCAAGTGTATCGATGCCTGCCCCATGCACTTGATGCCGGTGCTGATGTATAAGGCGCTTTATACCGGTAGTGTGGAAGAAATGAACGCGGTGCATTTGATGGACTGTATCGAGTGCGGCTGCTGTGCCTATACCTGCCCGGCAGGTCTTCCCCTGGTGCTGAGCTTCCGAAGCGGTAAGCATCAGATCCGGGAAACTGCCCCGGCTGCAAAAACAAAGGGATAAGGAGGCAATGTCATGGCGCAACATATGAAATATTACTATGAGCTGACGATCTCCTGCTCACCCCATGTACATAGTAAAACCACTACCCGTACCATTATGCGAGATGTGATCATTGCCCTGATGCCGGCGCTTATAGGCAGTGTCTATTTCTTCGGCCTGCGGGCATTGATAGTGACCCTGATCAGCGTGGCATCCTGTGTGTTTTTTGAGTGGGCCTGGTGTCGGCTGATGAAGCAGCATTGCAAGGTCTACGACCTTTCCGCAGTGGTTACCGGCATTTTGCTTGCCTTTGTGTGCCCGGTCACGATCCCATATTGGATTATCGTGATAGGTGCGCTGTTTGCTATCGTGCTGGTCAAGATGCTCTTTGGCGGCATCGGTAAAAATGTAGTCAATCCTGCTCTGGCAGCCCGGGCCTTCCTGTTCAGCTGGCCGGCAGCCATGTCCACCTGGGTGCAGGTAGGTTGGGAAAACCGGGCAGGGATCGTTTCCGCGGCTGACGCGGTCACCGCAGCTACGCCGATGGAGAGCCTGCACGCAGGCGTGCTGCCGGAAGCATCCTTGCTGGATATGTTTTTGGGCAATGTGGGCGGCAGTCTGGGTGAGACCAGTGTGGTGTTGCTGTTGCTGGGTTTTGGCTATCTGCTGCTTCGCAGAGTGCTTTCTCCCCGAATCCCGCTGGCCTATTTTGGTACGGTGGCGGTGCTGGCCCTGCTGTTCCCCATGGGGAACGATCGGCTTACCTGGATGGCTGCCCAGCTTTGTGGCGGCGGCCTGATGCTGGGCGCTCTGTTTATGGCAACTGACTATGTAACATCCCCGGTCACCAAGCTGGGACAGGTGATTTACGGTGTCGGCTGCGGTGTGCTGACGGTGATGATCCGCTATTTCGGCAGCTACAATGAAGGTGTCAGCTATGCCATTTTGATTATGAACCTCTGCGTGGTGCTGTTGGATCGCATCGGTCGACCCACCAAGTTTGGCGCCCGTAAGAAGGAGGTGGCAGGGAAATGAAACAGAAATCTTCTGTTTTGCGGCTGGCGGTGACGCTGCTGCTGATCACCGGCGTGGTGGCGGCGGCTTTGGCAGGCATCAACAGTCTTACGGCCTCAAGAATTTATAAGAACAAGCAGCTGAAGTCCTGGGAAGCCATTCAAAAGGTGCTCCCGGAGGGGGCTATTATTTCTGAAGAAACAGAAATTACAGACTCCTCAGGAATCGCGAAGACGCTGTATACCTCTACAAAAGGGTATGCGGTAGAGGTTGTCCCCAACGGCTTTGGCGGTGCCATTACCATGCTGGTGGGCATCAGCTTTGAAGGAAAAGTTTTGGGCATTGCGGTGGTTTCCCAGACGGAAACAGCCGGTCTGGGTGCTGTTGTGGCAGCAGACAATCAGGCAGGTGAGACCTTCCGGGAGCAGTTTGTCGGTCTTTCCGGGGTGCTGGCAGTGACAAAGGACGGTGGCGACATTGACTCCGTTACCGGTGCCACCATTTCCTCCCGGGCAGTGGTGGAGGGTGTCAATGCAGCCCTGGCCTGTGTTGCCGATTTGGAAAAAGTAGAGTAAGGGGGTACTTTCTGTGAAGTTTAAAGATCATTTTAAGGAAGGCCTGCTGACCAAAAACCCTGTTACGGTACAGCTTTTGGGTATGTGCTCTACCTTGGCGATTACCACCAGTCTGTTCAACGGCCTCGGCATGGGTCTGGCGGTTACCGTCATTCTCATCTGCTCCAATGTGCTGATCTCAGCCCTGCGAAAGGTCATTCCTTCCCAGATCCGAATCGCGGCTTATATCGTGATCATTGCCGGTTTCGTAACCATTGTAGATTTGCTTTTGCAGGCGTATTTGCAGGCGCTCAGTGAAAGCTTGGGCGTGTTCATTCCCCTGATCGTGGTAAACTGCATTATTTTGGGCCGGGCGGAAGCTTTTGCATCCAAAAACGGTGTACTGGCCTCTGCGCTGGATGGCCTGTGTCAGGGCTTTGGCTATACGGTAGCGCTGGTCATCGTCTGTGTCATCCGGGAGCTGCTGGGTTCCGGTACTTTTGGCGGCGGCATCCTCAATGGCGGTGAAGGTATCCGGATCATTCCCGAGGGCTTCCCGGCTATGCAGATGGTGATGCCGGTGGGCGGCTTCCTGGTGCTGGGCTTTGTCATTGCCGGTTCTCAGTGGCTGATGCGCAGACTGGAACGGCGAAATAAGAAAAAGGAGGCGGTCTGATCATGGAAGGTGCTTATATGCAGGCATTGCTGGGCATCCTGTTCAGCGCCGTTTTGAGTGAAAACTTTATTTTGGTGAAGTTTTACGGCATCTGTCCTTTTATGGGCGTGTCCAAGAAGATCGATACTGCCCTGGGTATGGGCATGGCGGTCACCTTTGTGATGGCCCTGGCTTCTGCCGCCTGCTACGGTGTCAATTTGGTGCTGGAAGCTTTGGAGCTGCAATATATGCAGACGGTGGTGTTCATTTTGGTCATTGCCTCCATCGTGCAGGTGGTGGAAATGTTCCTGAAAAAGTCTGTACCTGCCCTTTATAAAGCCTTGGGTGTGTTTCTGCCCCTGATCACCACCAACTGCGCGGTTCTCGGCGTAGCGCTGGTCAATGTCCAGGCTGGGTACGATTTTCTGCTGAGCGTGGTCAACGGCGCTGCCGGCGGTCTTGGTTTTACATTGGCCATCGTTTTGTTTGCCTCCATCCGGGAACGGGTGGATAAGTCAGAATGTCCCCAGGCCTTTAAGGGTTTTCCCATTGCACTGATCACAGCAGGCCTTATGGCGTTGGCCTTCATGGGATTTTCCGGCATGAAGATCTTCTAAGGAGGGCTGGCTATGGAAATTTTGACTGCAATCGCCATCCTTGGCGGCTTGGGACTGGTTTTCGGACTGGTTTTGGCGGCCGCTTCAAAAGTGTTTTATGTAGAGGCAGATCCCCGGCTGGAAAAGCTGAATGAATGTCTTCCCGGTGCCAACTGCGGCGGCTGCGGCTATGCCGGCTGCGCCGGTTATGCCGAAGCGGTGCTGGAGGGCAGAAGTGAGATCGGCAGATGCGCATCCGGCGGCAATGCCTGCGCCCAGGCTATGGCAGCCATCATGGGCACAGAGGCAGGGGAAGTCACCCGGAAGGTGGCGCTGGTGCGCTGCTCCGGTGAAAAGACCTACGATCAGGACGGCAACCTGGTAGCCGGCGCCCGGATGAAAGCAAACTATGAAGGCTACCACGACTGTCTGGCAGCCAGTAAGGTAGGCGGCAGAGGTCCTCTGTCCTGTAAGTACGGCTGTCTGGGCTTTGGTAACTGCGTCAAGGCCTGTAAGTACGATGCCATCCGCATCGTCAACGGTGTGGCCCGGGTCAATGAGGAGCGCTGTGTGGGCTGTATGAGCTGCGCCGCAGCCTGTCCCCGGGATTTGATCGTGGCGGTAGAGCCCAACCGGAATGTGGTCATTGCCTGTAACTCCATGGCAAAGGGCGCGGTGACGACCCGTGGCTGTACCGTAGGCTGCATCGGCTGCGGCCTGTGTAAGAAGATCTGCCCCCACGATGCCATTACAGTGGAAAACAATCTGGCGGTGATCGATTACAGCAAGTGCGACAACTGCGGTCTGTGCGCCACTGTTTGCCCCAAGCGGCTGATCAAGGATTCCAATGTGGAAAACCTGAAAGATCCCCACCCGCTGACCAAATCTCTGTAAAAAATCCAACGCCCCTCCCACCGGGAGGGGCGTTGTGCTGCAAATTACCATTTCCCGGGTTGTAGGGGACGGGTTTCCCGTCCCTTTGAAAAGCAGCCAAGAACCGAAAGTACTGGGCCATAGGCCCGCGGTGACCGAAGGGAATGCCTGTGGTGCAATCTCCTGGTACAAACTACCGATTTTCTCCAAGTTAAATAGCGGTAATTACCTGATTGATCCTATCTTTACAACCCTCGCAATGACAGTGTTTTTGGCAGTTGGCAGCGCTATCGCTACTGCTCGATAAACAGCAATTCTATAAAGAGCATCCAGGTTATGCCATAGGAGTGCTTGCTTTTAGGGTGTTATGGGAGTATAATTTTCTTAGAGCTTGCCGAATGGGTGATAAATATGAAAAACATTAAGACAATCGTGGTGGACTTGGACAGAACCTTATTACATACAGACAAAACCTTGTCTTCTTACACCGTAGAGGTTCTGAAAACCTGCAAGGACAGCGGAATGCGGATCATGGTGGCTACCGCAAGACCTCAGCGCACCGCGATGCAATACTGTGAGATCATTGGGGCGGATGCCGTGGTTGTTTCCAACGGCGCAAGGGTGATCTGTGGAAAGAAGCGAACGGAGTATGGAATCTGCCAAGAGAGCGCGGAGCATTTATTGGGTTATTTAAAACGCTATCCCGATTTGCGAGTCACGCTGGAAACCGGCGATGTTGCCTACTCGAACAGACCCATAGAAGAGTATGAAACGGTGATATCCCATGAATTAGCCGGTGTTGCCAAAGCGGAAGGCGCGTTGAAAATACTGGTGCATCTTGATAGCAAGGACACATTAGCGGTTGTGGAGAAAAGTTTAACAGATGATCTGTATTATACAGTTGCTCACGGATACTTGATGCAGATCATGGATAGATCTGCAACCAAATGGAACGGCATCAAGGCAATGCTGGAAATTTGCAGCTGCTCCCCGAAAGAAACTGCTTACTTTGGGGATGACCATGATGATTTGGAGCCTATCAAACTGTGTGGAATGGGAATTGCTGTAGCCAATGGTATTGACGAAGTGAAAACTGCCGCAGAT
>JAFQIL010000052.1 GCA_017397565.1 Oscillospiraceae bacterium
CAGAACCACGGAGTGCTCCTGCAGGTTATGGCCAACACCGGGGATATAAGCGGAAACTTCCATACCGTTGGTCAGACGCACACGGGCGATCTTACGCAGAGCGGAGTTCGGCTTCTTGGGGGTGGTGGTACGGACAGCAGTACAGACACCGCGCTTCTGGGGGGAAGGCAGAGTAGTAGCCTTGTTCTCCAGAGTGTTCAGACCTCTCTGCAGAGCGGGAGCGGTGGACTTGTAGGTGACCTGCTGACGGCCATACTTGACGAGCTGATTAAAAGTAGGCATTGATTTTCTCCTTTCTTGTGTTCTCACCTTTCGGTGGGTATTTATTCTACGGAAATTCCGGTAGAACCAAGATCATCCCACCACGGCAGCTGCCGCCGCGCCCACATCGATACCGCAGGCACAGCCCAGGTCCAGCATGGTGCTGACCCAAAGGCAGGGAATGTGGTTGGTAAGGCACATGGCCTCTAAGGGGTCGGTAATCGCCGGGTCTGCGTTTTTTGCCAAAAAAACCTTGGTGGCTTTTCCGTTTGTTAGGGCTTTTCTTAACTGTTTTGCCCCAACAATCACTTTGCAATTGGCTAAAACAGCCAAATCCCCGCATTCCGGGATCATACTAACATCTTTTGTATCCATACAGAAATTTATTATACGCAATTTTTCAGAATTGTCAACAAATTTTACGGAAAAATTTTTCCTTTTCCCACAAAGCGGGACTGTTGACGAAAATCAAGAAAGCTGATAAACTGAATATACTATATAAATAAAGGAGAATCCTATGATTCGTGTCATTTTATGGGATGTAGACGGCACTCTCCTGGACTTTCACAGTGCCGAAGCCGCTGCCATCCGGGCCTTGTTTCACAAATTCGGTCTCGGCATCTGCACGGATGCCATGTTGGCAGACTACAGCGCCATCAACGCAGGGTTTTGGCGAAAGCTGGAGACCGGCGAGCTAACCAAGCCCCAGGTGCTTACCGGCCGATTCGAAACATTCTTCCGTAAATACGGACTGGACACCGGTTGTGTGGCAGACTTTAATGCCGCTTACCAGTTGGCTTTGGGGGATACGATCTGCTTCTGTCCCAACGCTTTGGAAGTCCTGCTGGCTTTCAAGGGAAAAGCCCTACAATGCGCGGTAACAAACGGCACAGTCATTGCCCAGAAGAAAAAGCTGGCCGCCTCCGGACTGGACCAGATCTTTGATCACATTTTTATTTCCGACGAGATTGGGATCGACAAGCCCAACATCGCATTTTTTGATGCTGTTTGGCAAAAGATCGGTATTTACGCACCTGACGAGGTGCTGATCGTGGGCGATTCTCTTACCAGCGACATCCGGGGCGGCAACAATGCAGGTATCCGGACGTGCTGGTATAATCCCAAGGGTCTCCCCTCCCCGGATGACTTAAAGATCGACTACGATATCCGGGATTTGGCACAGATGCTCACAATTTGCAAATGACCCTAAAAATGGACAATTAACAATTGATAATTGATAATGGATAATTGTGGTATTTCCTTCGGAAATGGAGTTAAAATCGTCGCCAAAGGCGACACCTTCATTGTCCATTGTCAATTTTCCATTATCCATTGCAGGCGCAGCCTGCCCGAGAAATGGCAATTTGTCGGGCAAAATTTTCAGGGCGTGTCGCAAAAGCGACACGCCCTGTTGTATTGGGATCAGTTCATCAGCTTGCTTAAGGTTTCCTCAGGCAGCCGGGTCTCGGGGGTCTTGCCGGGTGCGTAATCCCGGTAAGCCATCATGCCGGAACCGGCAGGGATCAGCTTACCGATCAGCACATTCTCCTTCAGACCAACCAGCTTGTCGACCTTGCCCTTAATGGCAGCATCGGTCAGAACCTTGGTGGTCTCCTGGAA
This sequence comes from Oscillospiraceae bacterium, assembly GCA_017397565.1. Taxonomy (GTDB): domain Bacteria; phylum Bacillota; class Clostridia; order Oscillospirales; family Oscillospiraceae; genus Faecousia. The sequence continues at coordinate 1,882 of JAFQIL010000052.1, forward strand.
GGAAGCGGCAGACAGGAAGGAGTCAGTAGCCAAAGCTGCCTTGGTGATACCCAGCAGCATAGCAGAGGCTTCTGCCAGCTTCAGATCCTCTTCGCCTGCATCGATCCGGGCCTGAACGGCTGCGTTGGCGTCCTCGAACTCAAAGGAATCCACCACAGTTCCGGTAAGCAGTGCGGTATCGCCGGGTTCTTCCACCCGAACCTTACGCATCATCTGACGGATGATGACCTCGATGTGCTTATCGTTGATCTCAACGCCCTGCTGACGGTACACAGCCTGAACAGACTGTACCAGATAGTCCTGAACAGCTTCCACGCCGGAGATCCGCAGAACATCCTGGGGATACAGCGCACCGTCGGTGATAGGCTCGCCCTTCTGGACAGGCTTGCCGTTTTGAACCTTCAGACCTACAGAGTAAGGCACCTGATAGTTCTTAACCTCGCCATCCTCTGCCGTAACGGTGATGTTACGCAGAGCGCTGCGGTGGGACTCATCCACAGTAACGATGCCGGAGATCTCAGAGATGGTAGCCATCTTCTTGGGACGGCGAGCCTCAAACAGTTCTTCAACTCTGGGCAGACCCTGGGTGATATCGTCACCCGCAACGCCGCCGGAGTGGAAGGTACGCATGGTCAGCTGAGTACCGGGTTCGCCGATGGACTGAGCCGCAATGATACCGACGGCCTCGCCCAGGTCCACTTCCTTGGAAGTAGCCAGGTTCATGCCGTAGCACTTGGCGCAGACGCCCACCCGGGCACGGCAGCCCAGAATGGTACGGATATAGATCTTCTCGATGCCGGCCTTTTCAAACTTCTCGGCATCCTCGGGCATCATCATGACGTCCTTGGAGTGGAGCAGCTCACCGGTCTCGGGATGCACGACATCATTGACAGGATAACGGCCACGGATACGATTGCCGAAGGAATCCACGGTGTCGCCGTTCTTGTCGTAGACAGCGCCAACCCAAATGCCGTTGGCGGTGCCGCAGTTGTATTCCCGGATAATCACATCCTGAGAAACGTCAACCATTCGGCGAGTCAGGTAACCGGAGTCAGCAGTACGCAGAGCCGTATCGGTCATGCCCTTACGAGCGCCTCTGGAGGAAATGAAGTACTCCAGAACACTCAGGCCTTCACGGAAGTTTGCCTTAACAGGGATCTCAATGGTACGACCGGCGGTATCCGCCATCAGACCACGCATACCTGCCAGCTGACGGATCTGTGCCATACTACCACGGGCGCCGGAGTCAGCCATCATATAGATGGGGTTAAACTCGTCCAGGTTGCCCTGCAGGGCGCCGGTAACATCAGCGGTGGTCTTTTCCCACTGCTGAACCACCAGGCGGTAGCGCTCATCGTTGGTAATGAAGCCCTGGCGGTAGAACTGCTCGATCTCCACAACCTTCTCTTCCGCCTCACGGACCAGCTGGTACTTGATCTCAGGCACCACCATATCCGCGATGGACACGGAGATAGCGCCCTTGGTGGAGTACTTGTAGCCCAAAGCCTTGACACGGTCCAGCATTTCCGTAGCCACGGTAAAGCCGTGCTTACGGATGCACTTGTCAATGATCTTACCCAGCTGCTTCTTGCCAACCAGGAAGTCCACTTCCAGGTCGAAAGCGTGCTCGGGATCGTTCCGGTTCACGAAGCCCAGATCCTGAGGAATGGGCTCATTGTAGATCAGGCGGCCTACGGTGGCATTGATCAGCTTATACTGCATCTGACCATCCACTTCCTTGCCGTAGCGGACCAAAATGGGAGCATGCAGACCCACAACGCCGTCAGCATAGGCGGCAATAGCCTCTTCCACACTGGAGTAGGCCAGCTTGGGACGGAAGGTAGCCTGGGTCTTGCCCTGGGTCTTCAGCTGCTTATTCATGGCAACAAACTCGTCGCCATCCACCAGCTGACCGACCTCCCAGCCACTGTCGCCCGGGTTTACAATGACCACTTCCTCTGCGCCCTTCTCTGCCTTGCCCAGTCTGGTATAGGTCAGATAGTAAGCACCGAGGATCATATCCTGGGTAGGAACGGTAACAGGCTTGCCGTCCTGGGGACGGAGCAGGTTGTTGGCAGAGAGCATCAGCAGTCTTGCCTCAGCCTGAGCCTCTGCAGACAGAGGCACGTGGATAGCCATCTGGTCACCGTCGAAGTCGGCGTTAAACGCGGTGCAGCAAAGAGGATGCAGCTTCAGTGCACGGCCCTCCACCAGGATGGGCTCAAAGGCCTGAATACCCAGACGGTGCAGCGTAGGTGCACGGTTCAGCATGACAGGACGATCCTTAATGATCTCGTCCAGAGCATCCCAAACCTCAGTCTTGCCCTTGTCGATCATCTTCTTGGCGGACTTGATATTGTTGGCCAGGCCGTCAGAGACCAGCTTCTTCATAACGAAGGGGCGGAACAGCTCGATAGCCATTTCCTTGGGAACACCGCACTGGTACAGCTTCAACTCAGGACCGACAACGATAACGCTACGACCGGAGTAGTCAACACGCTTACCAAGCAAATTCTGACGGAAGCGGCCCTGCTTACCCTTGAGCATAGCGGAGAGGGACTTCAGCGCGCGGTTGTTCGCACCGACGACGGCACGGCCGCGGCGGCCGTTGTCGATCAGAGCGTCGACAGCTTCC
>JAFQIL010000053.1 GCA_017397565.1 Oscillospiraceae bacterium
CACTAACGGTGAGACTTGGGCAAAGTCTGACCTGGAAGGCTTTGATTCCGCTACCCTGACAGTTAAGGCTCTGGCATATCGGTTTGACCATCTGTACAAGTGTGTGATCACTGACGCATACGGTAATGTGATTGAGTCTGAAATTGTTCATCTTGTAAAGTTGGGATGATCCATTAACTTAAAAGGCTCCCGGAGAACTTGTTTCTCCGGGAGTTTTCATATAAAGCCGAGCTGAAGGCCATATAACCCTTGGGGTTCTTTCGGAAGATTCCTTGCAATTCTTACCTTGGCATGCTACACTGAATCCGTATCATTTTGACAGAAGGAAACGGAAGACTATGGAGATTTATATACTGACAAAAGAAGAACAAGAACGCTATGATGGCAAGATCCTGCGTATGCTGCAAGCAGGGGATGGGGAGTTTGTCCCGCCCTTGTCCACCCGAAATTCCACGACACAAACGGACTTTGTGATCGTGCAGGGATTAACACGAGGTGTTCTTAACTATTTCCGGGGGTTAAAGGAGCAGAAGCTTCTTGCGGCAACAGAAAACGGTCATCTGCTGGGCTTAGTATCCTTCCGGGAAAACTTTACCAACGAGAAAATTTCGAAACTGCCTAATATCTATATTTCCACGGTGCTGGTAAGCCCCGAAGCCAGGGGCCGGGGAATCACGGGAAAAATGTACGAAACCCTTTTTGCGGAATACAAAGGTGCTTCTGTGTTTACCCGTACCTGGTCGACCAATGCCGCCCATATCCGGATTTTGGAAAAACTCCAATTTGAAACCCTTTGCGTCCTGAAAAACGACAGAGGACAAGGCGTAGATACTGTTTATTTCCAAAGAATCGCAAAATAAGCAAAACATCGTAGGGAATACATTTGTGCGTTCCTTTTTTGTGCCTAATTTTGAAAAGCGTTTGTGTTTTACACATAGGTGAGCGATAATAGTAATGTCAAACAAAGCTGAATAATCTAAAATCGGTATGCCTATTTTGTGTTTATAGGGGCAGCGTTTCCCTTGCCATCCCTATCCCTATATGCTATAATACCCGGGAAGAAAGAGATGGAGGGACATCCCATGCAGCTTACCTTTGATCAGATCCGCGCCATCACCGTGGGCGCAGTCGATTTTGACGAAACCAAGGAATACTTGCAGCCTTCCCGCTTTACCAAGGCACAGCGGGAATTTACCGCCTACGCGGATCGGTACTATCACCGGGGCATGGCATCAGCCGGTATCTGCTTCTGTTTTGAAACCGACAGCGAAAGCCTTTCTTTGGAAGTGGAGTGCCTGAGTACCCAAGTGCGGGATTATTTTTCCTTTGAGGTGTTTGCAGAGGGGAAATTGGTGGGATATCTGGACAACTTTCCCGAGGAAGGTTTGCCTTCTCAGCATTACCATATGACGCAGCTGGAAAAGCCGGAAGGCATTTTCAGCAAGACCTTTGTCTTGGAGGCAGGGAAGAAGCTTGTCCGGGTGAATTTTCCCTGGTCCAAGCTGGTGCGGATCCACAGCGTGTCCTTGGATGACGGCGCAACCCTTGTCCCGGTAAAAAAAGATAAGAAGCTGTTAGCCTTCGGCGACTCCATTACCCACGGCATGGATGCCTACCGGCCTTCTCAGCGCTACATTGCCCAGCTGGCGGACTTTTTAGGTGCAGACGAATACAATAAGGCCATCGCCGGAGAAACCTACTGTCCGGGGTTGGCAGCCTGCCGGGATGATTTCACTCCGGACTATATCACCGTTGCCTATGGCGCCAATGACTGGAGCCTGAAAAGCAAGGAGGATCTGGAGCGCAATTCCCGCCTGTTCTATGCGAATCTCCAAAAAAATTATCCCGGCGTACCGGTGTTTGTGATTACACCTATTTGGCGCGCAGACCGGGAGGAAAGCCGCCCCTTCGGCTCTTTTGACGATGTGGAAGCCACCATCCGGAAAAACGCAGCGGATTTCCCACAGATACAAGTGATCCGTGGCTATGATCTGGTCCCCCACCATACCAAATATTTTGTGGAAGCCAAGCTGCACCCTACAACGGAAGGCTTTGCCTACTACGGCAAGAACCTCTGCGCCCAAATCGGAGCATTGCTGAACAAGTAATGTAAAAAGCCTGTGTTGCATCGCAACACAGGCTTTTTACCTGATTTGCCAATTCTCGTTTATCGGATCATCCTTTTGACAATAAAATAGCTTCCCGGTGCTGTTGACCAGACAGCACCGGGAAGTTAGAAAAGAGAGGAAAAAAGAAAAATGATAACGATCATTTACATAATTATTTTATCCCGGGAATATTAATAAAAAAAGCGGTAATTTATTAAGTAAATATGAAGTTTGAAAAAATTTGCATTTTTTGTCAAATCAAATTTGAACTTTTTGTGATGTGCACTTTTTCCTCTTGACATTTTGAAAAAAAGCGATATATTGAAAACAAAGGATTAGCACTCTAATGATGAGAGTGCTAAAATCAAAAGGAGGCGTGTATCTATGGATTTTGAGAAGTACACACAAAAGTCCCTGGAAGCTGTGCAGCTGGCACAGAGCATCGCCAGGGCGGAGTATCATCAGCAACTGGAGCAGGCGCATTTGCTTTTGGCGCTGCTGCAGCAGGAAAACGGGTTGATTCCCCAGCTTCTGCGGAAAATGAATGTTACAGTGGAGAGCTTGGAAGCGGCGGTGAAGGCGGAGCTGAAAAAGCTGCCTTCCGTCACCGGTTCCCGGGAAGCGGATCGGTTTTATATCAGCGCAGGGGTGGACGCAGCTTTGCATGCAGCCCAAAACCAGGCACAGGCAATGCGGGATGATTTTATATCTGTGGAGCATCTGTTCCTGGGCTTACTGGAAGCGGCTCATGGGGCGGTGAGATCCCTGCTGCAGGAATACCGCATCACCCGGGAAGGATGCCTGCAGGCTTTGCAGAGCGTCCGTGGCAATCAGCGGGTCACTACCGACAACCCCGAAGGTACCTATGACGCTTTGGAGAAGTATGCAACGGATCTGGTGCGTCGGGCCAGAGAACAGAAGATGGATCCGGTGATCGGCCGGGATGAGGAGATCCGGAATGTGATCCGCATTCTGTCCCGGAAGACCAAGAACAATCCTGTCCTGATCGGCGAACCGGGCGTGGGTAAAACTGCCATTGCCGAGGGTCTTGCTCAGCGGATCGTGAAAAAGGATGTGCCCAAACAGCTGCAGGACAAGTCGGTGTTTTCCCTGGATATGGGCGCGCTGATCGCCGGCGCGAAATACCGGGGTGAGTTTGAGGAGCGGCTGAAGGCGGTGCTGAGTGAAGTGCGCCAGTCGGAAGGTAAGATCTTGCTGTTTATCGATGAGCTGCATACCATTGTCGGTGCCGGCAAGACCGACGGCGCCATGGATGCGGGGAATCTTTTGAAGCCTATGCTTGCCCGGGGTGAGCTGCATTGCATCGGTGCTACGACACTGGATGAGTACCGCCAGTACATCGAAAAGGATGCGGCGCTGGAACGGCGTTTTCAGCCGGTGTTGGTGGACGAGCCCACCGTGGAGGACACCATCGGTATTCTCCGTGGCCTGAAAGAGCGCTATGAGGTATTTCACGGCGTGAAGATCGCGGACTCTGCCATCATTGCGGCGGCAACCCTATCCCACCGGTATATTACCGACCGCTTTTTGCCGGACAAGGCCATCGATTTGGTAGACGAGGCCTGTGCGCAAATTCGCACGGAAATGGATTCCATGCCTTCGGAACTGGATCAGATTTCCCGGCGGATCATTCAGATGGAGATCGAAGAGGCGGCACTGAAAAAGGAAGAGGACGCCCTGTCCAAGGCGCGGTTGGCAGAGCTGCAAAAGGAACTGGCAGAAAACCGGGACAGCTTCAATGCCATGAAAGCCCAGTGGGAAAATGAAAAGAATGCCATTGGCAGACTGCAGCAGCTCCGAGAGCAAATTGAAGAGCTAAACCGGCAGATCGAGCAGGCAGAACAAGCCTATGATCTGGAAAAAGCTGCCCAACTGAAATACGGAAAGCTTCCCGAGGTGCAGCGGCAGCTGACAGAGGAAGAGCAAAAGGTTCAGACTAAGACGCAAAATATTCTGAGAGACCGGGTCACAGAGGAGGAGATCGCCCGGATCGTGGAGAGATGGACAGGCATCCCGGTATCCTGCCTGGTGCAGGGCGAACGGGAAAAGCTATTGCAGCTGCCTGAGATCCTTCACCAACGGGTGATAGGCCAGGAGGAAGCAGTGGAAGCGGTGGCAGAGGCCATCCAGCGCAGCCGTGCCGGTATTCAGGACCCCGGCAGACCCATAGGGTCTTTCCTGTTCCTGGGTCCTACAGGTGTGGGCAAGACAGAGCTGGCAAAAACCCTTGCCCAGGCGCTGTTTGACGATGAGAACAATTTGATTCGTATTGATATGTCGGAGTATATGGAAAAATACGCGGTTTCCCGGCTCATTGGCGCGCCTCCCGGCTATGTTGGTTATGAAGAGGGTGGCCAGCTGACGGAAGCGGTGCGCCGTAAGCCCTATAGTGTGGTGCTGTTTGATGAGGTAGAAAAAGCACACCCGGATGTGTTCAATGTGCTGCTGCAGGTGTTGGATGACGGACGGATCACAGATTCTCAGGGCAGAACGGTGGACTTTAAGAACACCGTTATTATCCTCACCTCCAACCTCGGCTCGGAATACTTGCTTTCCGGCATCCGGGAGGATGGGCAGCTTGAGGAGCAAGCCAGACAGCAGGTTCAGCAGCTGCTGCGGCGGTCTTTCCGTCCGGAGTTTTTAAATCGGCTGGATGAGATCGTGTTCTATAAGCCCCTTACCCGGGAGAATATGACAAGGATCATCGATCTGCAGCTGGCAAAGCTCAATGCCCGTCTGACAGAGCAGCAAATTCGCTGCGAACTGACGAAAGCAGCCAAGGAATTTATCATTCGGCAGGCTTACGATCCTCAGTACGGTGCCAGACCCCTGCGGCGGTATGTGCAGCATACGGTGGAGACTATGCTGGCTAAACGGCTGCTCCGGGGGGATATCACACCCGGACAAAACGTAACCGTAGATGCGATAGCGGAAGAACTGGTCTTTCAATAAGCCAGAAAAAGAGCCGTGCTCCATCAGGAGCACGGCTCTCATTATGCCCAAGAGGGCAATTCTTCAAAAGAAATGGTTTTGCCGTTCCAGGGAAAGGTCAGCTTGCAGGAGAAGAGCATGGGCGTGGAAGCGTCATCCTTTGCACCGTATTTGTGATCTCCAACCAAAGGATATCCACGGCTGGCGAATTGCACCCGAATCTGATGGCTGCGTCCGGTGTGTAGCCGAACCCGTACCAGGGAGGTCTCACCGTCTTGCAGCCGCGTAAATTCCAGACGGGCTTTTTTGACGCCTTTGCGCTCCTTTTTGACTACGAAAACCTTGTTCTTGCTGCTGTCCTTAAAGAGCCAATCTTCCCAGTCACCCTGTTCCGGGGGCACGCCGTGAACCATGGCCACATATTCCTTGATCATCGCCCCGGACTGAATGGCGGCAGACAGCTTACCTGCAGCCTCTTTGGTTCGGGCGTAGACCATAACGCCGCCAACATTTTTGTCCAGTCGGTGAACCGGGAGGAAATCGCCCCCCAAAGCCTCCGACAGAGCAGCGGGAACATCTGCCTGGGAATCCAGCCCTATGGGCTTGACGCAAACGGCAATGTTCTTGTCTTGATAGAGGATCTTCATTCGTCTTCCTTTTCTTCCGGAATCTGGTCAAACATAGCGGTGGAAGAAGCAGCTTCAATGGTCTTATCCTCCATGCAGGCTTCAAACTGCGCGCCGGTCATGGTCTCGTTTTCCAGCAGGAATGCGACCACTTGCTGCAGCTTTTCTTCGTTCTCGGAAAGGATCTTCTGACAATGCTGATAAGCCTTGTCGATGAGCAGCTTGACTTCCTCGTCGATTGAACCGGCAAACTTTTCAGAGTAGCTCTTGGTGGTCTGATAATCCCGACCAATGAACACCTCGCCGCCGCCCAAATAGGAAACGGTACCCAACTTCTCGCACATACCGTACCGGGCTACCATATCCCGTGCCAGCTGGGTGGCCCGGTCAATATCATTGGAAGCACCTACGGAAATGTCGCCCAGGAACAGAGCTTCTGCCACACGGCCGCCCAATAAGCTGACGATCTGCTCATACATTTGGTTCCGGGTCAGATTGGAAGAGTCATCCCGGGGTACATGCCAGGTTGCGCCAAGACTTTGACCGCGGGGGACGATGGTAATGGTCAGCACCCGATCCTGGGTGGGCAGATGGTACATGGCAATGGCGTGACCGGCTTCGTGAACAGCCGTCTCCTTCAGATCCTTGCGATTCATGACCCGGCTGCGCTTTTCGGGGCCGGCAGAGATCTTCATCATGGCTTCGTTCAGATCCTCCATGGTCAGCACCAGGCGATCATTCCGGGCAGCCAGAATAGCAGCTTCGTTCAGAAGGTTACTCAAATCCGCACCGGTAAAGCCGGGGGTGACCCGGGCGATGGTTTTTAAGTCTACGGCTTCATCCAGCCGCTTGTTCTTGGCATGGACCTTCAGAATGTCCTCACGACCCTTGACATCGGGACGACCTACATGGATCTGACGGTCAAACCGGCCGGGTCGCAGCAGGGCAGGGTCCAGAATATCCGGGCGGTTGGTGGCGGCCAGGACGATAACACCCTCGTTTTTGGAGAAGCCGTCCATTTCTACCAGCAGTTGGTTCAAGGTCTGCTCTTTTTCATCATGTCCGCCGCCCAAACCGGAACCGCGCTTGCGGCCCACGGCATCGATCTCGTCGATGAAGATAATGGCGGGGGCAACCTTTTTGGCCTGCTCAAACAGATCTCTCACACGGCTGGCACCGACGCCCACATACATTTCTACGAAATCAGAACCGGAAATGGACAGGAACTGCACACCGGCTTCACCGGCAGCTGCCCGGGCAAGCAAGGTTTTGCCGGTACCGGGAGGACCCACCAGCAACAGACCGTGGGGGATCCGAGCACCGATCTTAGTAAATTTGTCGGGATTGCGGAGGAAATCCACAACCTCCTGCAGCTCCAGCTTTTCTTCATCCGCACCTGCTACGTCCTCAAAGGTGACCTTTTTGCCGTCGGGAACACCCAGCACAGTCCGGGCTTTGCCAAAGCTGCTCATATTGTTACCACCGTGGCCACTGTTGGCTCTGACCATCAAAATGAACCAAACGACCAGCAAAATAACGCCAACGAGAAGCAGAGGCCATACCAGGTCAAAGGGCTTGAAGCCGTCTTGAGGAATAAAGTCATAGGATTCCAGTATACCGTCTTTCAGTTGCTTTTCCAGCAGCTCAGACATCTCCTGACGGAACAGGTCTGCGTTATCCAGATTACAGACCAACTCTGTTTTTCCGTTATAGGGGTTGTGCAGACTCAGTGCGATGAACTGGCCGTCTACCGTAAAGCTTTTTACCTGCTTATCGTAAAACAGCTGCTGGATCTGGGAATAGGTCAGGTTATCGGCTCTGCCTTCAAACAGTCCTGTAATCCAGGAAAACAGAAGGAACAGAATGACTGCATAGATGATAATGGGTAAGAATCTACGTTTTTTCAAAATTAGTGCTCCTTAATTATCTGTTGTATACTTCCGGTTTTAAGATGCCTACATAAGGCAGATTCCGGTAATGCTCATTGTAATCCAGACCGTAGCCTACCACAAAGGCGTTGGGGATGGTGAAGCCCACATAATCCGGCTGCAGGGTAATGCCGGACTTGCGTCGTTCCGGCTTGTCCAAAAGGGTGCAGATCTTCAAAGATGCGGGCTTTTTGGAAAGCAGATGCTTATAGGTAAAGTCCAAAGAGGTGCCGGTGTCATAAATATCCTCCAAAATCAGCACATGGCGGCCTTCAATATTGGCGGAAACATCCCGACGAACCTGCATCTGGCCAGTGGTGGTTGTGCCGGAGTAGGAGGAGATCCACATAAAGTCCATCTGACAGGGAACCTGGATGTGCCGGATCATATCGGCATAAAATACCACGACACCCTTCAATACGCCTACGATCACAGGGTCTTTATCGGCATATTCGGCGGACAAGGTCTCGCCCAGCTCCCGGATCCGGTTTTGGATCTGCTGTTCTGTCAGTAAAACTTCTAAAATGTCCTTTTCCATTACGGTACCTCTCTCTTTATACGATGCTTTCAAAACGAATCTGCAGGGCAGGAAGGTTGGTGGCAATCCGTGCCAGATCAGCACCGATGCCATAGATTCCTAAAATGCCGGCATCATCAGCTACCATAGGGATCCGCAGCCGCTGACTGGCAGGGATCTTCTGATCTGCAAACAGTTTTTTTACGGATTTTGTGCCGCCATTGCGGTGGATTCTGTCGCCTTCCCGGCGGCAGCGCAGGGTCAGTGTGCCTGTGGGGATCACAGTAAATGTATTTTCCGTGTTTTTCAAGCTTTGGGCGGGGCCGGTGATGACCCGAAGGCCTAATTCAGGCAGCTCCACAATGCCTTGCTGCGGAAGCGCCATGGCTTTCAGGGGAGGAAGCTGGTGGAGCTGTTCCAGCCGGTCATACCGGCGGGTCAGCATAATGCCACCGGGGAAAGCAGCCCTTGCAGAAGGATTCTCGGAAAAAACCAACGATTCAGCCAGGGAAATATGGGCAGAGTTGGGCTCCGCTGCGCCGCACTGCTTTAAAAAGGCTTCCAGAACCCGACTGCGCAGAGCCTGGGGCATGGTGCGCAATGTTTCGACATTGGGAAGGACTTCAAACTGCGAAAGCTCAGACAGAGCCGCTTCATCCTGTCGCAGCCGGGCCGCGGTGGCAGAAAGATTTTGGCTGATTTTAGGGTTTTCTGCCCGGAGCAGCGGCATGACATGATGGCGCAAGCGGTTGCGCAGAAAATCGTCGGTGCGGTTGGAGCTGTCTTCCCGGTAGGAAATGTGATACTCTTCCAAAAAGGCAAGAACCTGCTGCCGGGTAATGTGCAGCATGGGACGGATCACACTTCCGTTGACCGGTGCGATGCCTCCCAGCCCCTTCAGTCCGGTACCGCGGATCAAATGCATCAGCATGGTTTCGGCATTGTCGTCTGCGGTGTGGGCGGTAGCAAGCTTACCGGGCAGGGCAGCAAAAAAAGCGTACCGGGCATCCCGGGCTGCGGCTTCCAGTCCCTTTTTGCCTGGTGTGACACAGCCCCGACCTACGGTCAGGGGGATTTCAAACCGATGGCAAAACTCCCGGACAAAGGCTTCATCTGCGTCGGATTCCGCGCCGCGAAGATTGTGATTAAAATGAACGGCAGACAGTTGGATCTGCAGTTTGTCTTTCAGAAGGTACATTCCCCACAGCAACGCCATGGAGTCCGCACCACCGGAAACGGCGCAGAAGACTTCGTCTCCGGGACAGACCATGGTATATTGCCGCAGCTGCTTCAGCAGATCATTCAGCATGCTTCCACTCCCGGTCGGCAAAGGTGGTGTACTGAGGCAGCCATTGTAGCTTCACCGTGCCGATTTCGCCGTGACGGTTTTTGGATACGATACATTCTGCTACATTCTTTTCCTCAGAATCGGGGTTGTAGTAATCATCCCGGTACAGGAACAGAACCTCGTCTGCGTCCTGCTCGATGGCACCGGATTCCCGGAGGTCAGAAAGCATGGGACGCTTGTCGGTACGGCTTTCCGGGCCACGGGACAGCTGGCTTAAGCAAATAACCGGTACATTCAGTTCCTTAGCCATAATTTTCAAGGCGCGGGAAATATCGCTGACCACGTTCACACGGTTGTCACTGGCTTTTCCGTAACCGGAACCGGTCATCAGCTGCAGATAGTCGATGATGACCAAACCCAAATTGTCCAATCGACGCAGCTTGGCGTTCATTTCCGCAACGGTGATGGAGGGGTTGTCATCCACCCGGATATCGGTTTGGCTCAGGGCAGCGGAAGCCATGCACAGCTTTGCCCATTCGTCCTCAGAAAGCTTACCGGTGGCCATTTTTTGGCTGTCCACAAAGCTTTCACCGGATAGAAGACGCATCGCCAGCTGCTCCCGGGACATTTCCAGAGAGAACATAGCCACGGTCTTTTTGTATTTCTTCGCCACATTCAGTCCGATATTCAGGGCAAAAGAGGTTTTACCCATAGCCGGACGGGCGGCGATGAGCAGAAGGTCAGATTTGTTTAAACCGTTGATCTTGGTATCCAGATCCCGAAGACCGGTGGAAAGACCGGGAATGGCAGAGTCAGACTGGCTCAGCTCGGTAAGGCGATCGAACACCTTATGAAGAATGGTGCCGATGTGCTCCAAAGAATCGCCCCGTTCGCCTTTGCGCAGGGCGTAGATCTTCTTTTCTGCGGATTCCAGCATTTCTGCAGGCGTACCCACCTGCTCGGTGACGGTTTCCACGATCTCAATACCGGCCTGCTCCAAACCCCGGAGCATGGCCTTATCCCGGACAATGTTGGCATAGCGAACTACATTGGCAGCGGTGGGGGTGATATCCATCAGCTGCATGATGTAATCTCTGGAATTATCGTGGTAATAGCCCAGCTGGCGCATTTTTTCCAGAACAGTAACCGGGTCAATGGCCTGTGAGAAATTAAACATGGTATAGATCGCTTCGTAGATTTCCCGGTTTTGCTCCAGATAGAAATCCTCTGTGCGCACCAAACCTACCACATCGGCAACACAGCGGCTGTCGATGAGGATAGAGCCCAGGACAGCCTGCTCGGCCTCCAGGGAATGAGGGGGCTGACGGGAAAGAAGCTGTTCATCCATTGCCATGGCAAGTGCCTCTCTTTCTAGGTGATGGGGCTTTTCATTACGCCTCTTCGATCTTGACGGTCAGGGGGGCGTTGATCTCATAGCCCAGCTTGCAGGTGACGGTGTAGGTGCCGATGTTCTTGATGGGATCGGCAATGACGATCTTGCGCTTATCCAGCGTGATGCCGGCTTTTGCTTTCAGGGAGTCGGCAATTTCCTGGTTGGTCACAGAGCCAAACAGCCGACCGGCACCACCGCCTTTGGCGGTAACCACCAGGGTCATTTCCCGGAGCTTTTTGGAAAGCGCCAAAGCCTCGGCCTTTTCCTTGGCGATCCGCTCCTGGGTGGCCTTGTCATTCATGCGCATGGTGTTGATAGCGTCGGGGGTGGCCTCAATGGCCATCTTTTTGGGCAGCATAAAGTTCCGGGCGTAGCCGTCGGAAACCTCCAGCATCTGACCCTTCTTGCCCTTGCCCTTTACATCCTGCAGTAAAATCACTTTCATGATACGATCTCCTTATACTTCGTAGAATTTGTCAATGGAGGACACCAAAGCGTCCAAAACCTCTTTTACGGAGGCGTTTTTGATTTGCGCGCCGGCTGTGGCGGTGTTGCCGCCGCCGCCCAAAGGCTCCAGGATCACCTGCACATTGGCGGTGCCGATGGAACGGGCAGAAACGATGACCCGATCCTCATCCGGGTACAGCACAAACGATGCCGTAATGCCGGCGATGTTCAGAAGCTCATCCGCCGCCTGGGCAGCCAGAACACGGGATGTGGTGGTGTTCAGGGCGGCAATGGCGATCTCCTGCCGGTACAGGCGGGAGGCTTTGATGATCTGATACTTGGCCATGGTGTCCTGGAAGTCGTTTTGCAGAAGCTTCTTAACTTCCACAGGCTCAGCACCCCACTGGCGAAGTACGGCGGCGGCTTCAAAGGTGCGCTCACCGGTGCGGACGTGGAAGCTCTTGGTGTCCAGGAAAATACCGGCCAGCAGGCTCTTGGCTTCAATGGGCAGCACATCTGCCTTTTCTACCGCGTACTGCAGAAGCTCAGTAGCCAGTTCTGCGGCAGAAGAAGCGTAGGGCTCGTGAAGGTTTACCACTACAGGGTTGATATAATCTGCGGCCCGGCGGTGATGGTCCACAACGCAGACTCTGTTGATAGAATCCAGCAGGGGTCTGCATTCCACCTGATCCGGGCGGTTGGTATCCACAACCACCAGAGTGCTGTGGTTATCGCAAAGAAGCAGGGCATCCTGACCGGTGATAAAGACATTCCGATATTCCGGCACCTGACGAATTTCCTCAACAAGCTTCTCGGCGGAATTGTTTTCCAAATCCAGAACAATGTGGAAGGGTTTTCCTTTTTTGCGGCACATACAGCTGATGCCCATGGCAGCGCCGACAGCATCCAGGTCAGCGTTTTTATGCCCCATAATGAAGACCTGGCTGCTTTGGCCGATCAGCTCCATGAGAGAGTTAGCGGTAACACGGCTGCGCACCTTGCTCCGATGATCTGCTTCTTTGTTGCGGCCACCGTAGAAGGTGAAGTTAAACCGGTCTTTGATAACGGCCTGGTCACCGCCGCGGCTCAGAGCCATTTCGATGGACAGGGCTGCAAAATTGTAGTTTTCTTCAAAGTTTACAGCATCCACACCGATACCGATGGAGACGGATGCGGCCAGACCGGAGGGGTTCTCAACCAGATGGATATCTTCCAGCAGGGAGAACTTGTCATCCACGGCCCGGGACAAATCTTTCTTCTCAAAAATCAACAGAAAACGGTTTTTCTCCAACCGACGCAGAAGACCGTGATAATCCTCAGTCCACTTGGCGATGGTGTTGTTAATTCGGGCGTTCATACTGGAAATAGCGCTTTCCGTAAGATTTTTGGTCAGCTCTTCGTAGTTATCTACCAGAATGATGGAAACCACCGGGCGGGAACGGATATATTCGTCCCGAACCTGATACAGCTCCGTCAGATCGTTCAGATACAGCATGCCAAGAAGGGTGCCTTCTGCGTCGTTGGCACGGACAACACTGCCGTGGATCCGATACCGACGTCCGTTAATGGTAATATCGTAAGGGGCTTCGTCCTTTCCGCTGGTGAGCCAGTCGGTAGGCACATCGGGCAGGATGCTGTGCAAAGACTGCTCCAAATATTTATCCTGATAGCCGGTAATACCGCAGAAACGGTCATTGGCCCAAATGATGCTGTGGTCGCCCAACCGCAGCAGCGCCATAGGGAAGGGAATGTCGGCACCGCTGCCGCCGTCGGATTCTCCAAGGACAGATCGAACGAAATTGCGAACCTCTCTGTGGCGGCGGGAACGGCAAAACAGATAGTAGGCAATTACCAGCAATAAAGCGGCGGCCTCTATGCCGGCCAGCAGATAGTTTTTCAGGATCACAGCAGCGGCAACAAAGCCTGCCATTACAAACAAATACAGCCAAAGACTGGGCCAAAAGAGCCTGCCAAGCTTCTTGTTCATATGGGTACCTCCTTATAAGGGATATTAAGCCCATAATATCCATACTATAACGATTATTATAACAAAGGAATTGCTTTGACGCAACTGATTTTCATAACTTTTCCGAAAAGAACGGAGATTATTTTGGTTGCAAACCGCGGAATTGTTTGGTAAAATAAATGAAAGTGTGTCTTGGAGGACTATTATGAATGAGCAAAAACTGAGGAGGCAGATCGGCGCCAATATTGCGGCCTATCGCAAGCGTCAGGGATTGACCCAGGCGGGGTTGGCAGAGAAGCTGAATTATTCTGATAAAGCCGTATCCAAATGGGAACGGGGAGAATCCGCACCGGATGTTGTGACGCTGGTGGATATTGCCGAGCAGCTGCACGTATCCGTCAACGAACTGCTGGAGGATCCCAACGAGCTTCCGGCGGATAGCGGAAGCCGGGTGGAAAAAACCATGGAACGGGTGGTACAGCGGGCCCTGAAACGCAAGGCAAACAAAAATATTATTTTGGGACTGTCTTCCATCCTTGTTTGGTTTGTGGCGGTGCTGTGTTTTGTTGTACTGTCTTCTGTGGAAATAGATTTTTCCTGGCTGGCACTTGTGTATGCGATACCTGTAAATTGCATTGTAATGCTGAGCCTCCGCAGTGCCTGGAAGGATTTTCGGTGGAATCGGGCTCTGATCAGCGGCATTATGTGGGGCAGTTTGGTCTCTTTATATATAACGTTGTTGATGCTGGGCGGTATCAATATTTGGAAAATGTTTTTACTGGGAATACCCGGACAGATCGCCATTTTGCTGTGGTTCCGGTTGTTCCGTACCGTTGGTAAGGAGGAGGAAAATGGATAAAAAGCAGCTGCGTCAGAAGATCCGTCAGCAAAAACGGGAAATGACAGAGCAGCAGATTCAATCAGCCAGCGAAAAGCTGGGAGAGCTTTTCGCGGAGAATCCTTTGTACCGGCAGGCAAAAACTATCTATGGATACCTTCCTTATAATCAGGAGGTTCGTACCGTACCTATGCTCCAGCGCGCTCTGGATGAAGGCAAGCGGGTAGCGGTGCCCAAGTGTTACGGCGATGAAATGCGCTTTATTTATCTGGAAGACCTCAGTCAGGTGGAAAAGGGTTACTGCGGTATCCCGGAGCCTATCCGGGATGAGCCTGTGGCGGACGACCCCACAGCCCTGGTGCTGATGCCCGGCCTTGCTTTTACGAAAGCGGGAAAGCGCATTGGCTATGGCGGCGGTTTTTATGATAAATTTTTGGCACAGGAACCCGACCATCCTACCCTGGCGCTGTGCTACAGCTTCCAAATGGTGGACGAGATCCCAACAGAAGAATTTGACAAGCCTGTAGACTGTGTGCTGTGGGCCTGAGATAGGGAAAAGCTATGCATATACCGAAGCAAGAAACAGCTTTGCTGGAATTGGTGACCTTTCAGCAGGCTTTGGAAGCGGCCAACACTCCGTCGCCGGATTACGATATCCAAAAGTGGCTTTATGCCCCCAATTTTTACTCAGAATATCGGTACATACTGGGCACCCGAGGCGAAAAACCGTTGATCTGTATCGGCATTAATCCCTCTACCGCGGAGCCGGATAATCTGGATAATACCTTAAAGTCTGTAGAACGGATCGCCTTGGGCAATGGCTACGACAGCTTTATCATGTTCAATGTCTATGCTCAGCGGGCCACAGATCCCGACGCTATGGAGCACCGCTGCAACGAGCTTTTGCACCGGGAGAATTTGGAGGCCTTCCGCTATGTGCTTTCCATTTCGAAAAGGCCTGCGGTTTGGGCGGCCTGGGGCGCGATCATTGAAAAACGGGGGTATTTAGCCCAGTGTGTCCGGGATATGGTGTCTGTGGGACAGTCCTTTGACGCCCGGTGGTATTGCGCCGGAGCTATCACCAAAAAGGGACATCCCCATCATCCGCTGTATCTGCGGAAGGATGAAAAGCTGAAGCCTTTTGATGTGGCGGCGTATCTGCAAGCAAGGGGATAGTGTTATGGCAGATTGTCTGTGTGATACCTGTTGGTATTATGATTATGATGAAGAGTACGAAGAGTACTACTGTATGATGGATATGGATGAGGACGAGGTTTACCGGTATTTGGTTGCCAAGCAAAGCCGATGTCCCTTTTACCGCCAGGGCGACGATTATACCCTGGCAAGAAAGCAGTAAAAAAGGAGCTGTTGCCAAAGAACGCAACAGCTCCTAAAATTATGCCCAATGGAATATCTTTGCGGACATTGCAGCAGCATAACTCCTCCGAAAAACTGCCATTATCCCGATAAAGCGAAAATGGCGGTTGTGTTCGCAGAACACAACCGCCAAGCTTGTGATATGAACAATACGCGTTTTACAGCTGCTGACGTTTTTCTTGGAGCATGCTTTCCAGTTGATCTAAAAATTCTTTCGTTACTTCAGGACGCTGCAGCAGCGCCTGAAAAAGCCCTGTTAGTTCCGGCTTGAATCGATGGCTGAAAATGGTCATGGCATAATATTCTTCCCGGGTGAGGGTAGGCAGAAAGGTACGTCCGTAGGTTTTGCTGCGTTTTACGATACCGGCTTCCCGGATGGCGCCTTTGTTCAGCAGTCCGTTCAGCAGGATATGGATAGAACTGTCCTTCCAGGTCTTTTCCGTCTGTCGTGCCAATAAGTCTGCGCGGGAGAGGGCACCGCCATCCTCCCAAAGCACATCCATAATCTCCATTTCACTTCTTGTCAATTCCATAAACTGGTACCTCCAAATGCTTTTGCATACGATAGCATACTTGTAAAATTTTGTCAATCGGTTAGGCAAAAAATTATGGAATCTTAATTTTTTAGTAAAAAATGATGTAGGAATGAATAAAAATCTGCAGAAAAAGCGCAGTTTCTTGTATAAAATGCACCCTGCTTTTGAAAGCAACAGCGGCTGCCTGAAGGCAGCCGCTGTGAGGATCAGGTAATAGCATTTGTAGCGTAAATGTCGTAAGCCAGAGTATCGATAAGCTGCTTGCGAATGGCTTCCAGGTTAGGAAGCAGAACCGCCATGCCGTTGATACGAACCGGTTCGTAGTCGCCCCACTTGGGAATCCGCTGGGTGCGGATCTCACTGTCAGAGAGCATGGGGAACAGGCTGTAGGCATGGGACAGAAGCTGCTTATTGGTCATATTAGTAGTGACCATGGGCAGGAACTGATCCATAAGTCCCACAACTTCCCGCAAGGGCAGGTCCTTGACTTTGTCCATCATGGCCATGAGCACCTTGTGCTGCCGGTTGACACGTTCTGTATCTGTACCGATATCCCGCAGCCGGGAGAAAGCAAGACACTGCTCACCGGTCATATGATTGACACCGGCAGTCAAAGTCCAGTCGCAGACATCCGGGCCAAGGCCCCAGTTGCCCCGCCGGTTCAGATAATCGGCTTCGTCCTGGGTCAGGGTCAGATCTAAGCCGCCCAGCATATCGATGATCTCCGGGAACCGGAAGAAGTCTACGGAAATAGTACCGTCTATGGGAACACCGAAGTTCAGCTCCACAGTCTCCTCCAGCAGGCTCATACCACCCAAAGCATAGGCTGCATTGATGCGGTTGTCCTTATAGCCGGGGATCTGTACATAGGTATCCCGGAGGAAGGAGGTCATATAGATGACACCGGTATTTTTGTTGAAGGTCAGCAGCACCATGGCATCGGAACGGCTGACGGTCTCATTCCACCGGCGATCCTGTCCCACCAGCATGATGGTCACATATTCTTCACCATCGAAAATGGTTTCCTGAGGACCGGTCGACCAGGGCACCGTACCGGTTATGACATTGCCGGTGAAGCTGGGATCCGGAGGGTCTGTGGAGTACAGATTCTCGATATCCTTGGAAGACAGAGTGCCTTTTGTTTCGTGATTGATCAGATTCAGCTTGCCTATGACAATGGTCACCAGCACCAGCAGGATCAAAGCCAGAGCTAAAACCACACACAGGACGATCAGAACGATCCGTGGCCATCGCCGGGGACGCGGATTGTCCTCGGGAAAATCATTTGTATATTCGTTGGGATATTCCATATCATTACCTCCAATGACGGAAGAGAAAATTGCGTTTATTGATTTATTATACCCCAATTTTGTCGAAAAAGCTAGCCCTATATCTTGGGGTACAGACCGCGGACACACACAAGGGCGTGCCGAAACGCCGATATCATTAAGTAAGAAATTACTGTCATTCCGAGGCTGCGTCAGCAGCCCTGGGAATTCCCCTTGTATGAAGGAAATTGCGAAGCCGGTGTGCACACCGGCTTCGCAATGACACTAGCTTAATGACATTGTCCGAAACACGCCCTTGGTAGATTAATGGGGTCTGTCATCCAGTGTAATGGTAAGCTCAAGCTCAGTACCGGAACGCCATACCCGGATGGTGGTGGTGTCGCCGGGCTTGAAATTCTGCAGTGCAGAAGAAAGGTCGTTCAAAGAACCGATGGTGTATTTGCCCAAACCGATGATGATATCCTTTTCCTGAACACCGGCGGCGTAAGCGCAGTTGGTTTTTTCCACAGTCACGACATAAGCGCCCATGGGAAGACCGAAAGCCTGGGACACGGAGCTGTCCATATCCCGTACAGAAACGCCCAGATAAGCACCGGGGATATAGCCAAATTCGATCAGGGAGTAGATCTTTTGCGCTACATCATCAATGGGAATGGCAAAACCAACGCCTTCGATGGATGCGCCGGAAGAGGTGGTGCCGGAATATTTGGCGGTGATGATGCCCACCACTTCACCGTTCATATTGAACATGGGACCACCGGAGTTGCCGGAGTTGATGGAAGCATCGGTCTGCAGCATATTGATCATGGTATTGTCTGTAGAAACACCGCGATCCTTGCCGCTGATGTAGCCGACAGTCTGGGTGTAGCTCAGTTCGCCCAAGGGATTGCCGATGACAGTGATTTGGTCGCCTACCACCAGGGCATCGCTGCTGCCCAAAATGACATACGGCAGATTGGCAGCTTCAATTTTCAATACAGCCACATCGTGGGCGGCGTCATAGCCTACAACCTTTGCGGTGTAGGGCTTGACTTCAGGGTCGGAGAGGGAAACCTGCACCTTGGTGGCATTTTCGATGACATGGTAGTTGGTAACCACATAGCCGTCATCTGTGAGAATGAAACCGGAGCCGGAAGCAGCGTTTGTGGTAATGGTCACCACCGCGTCTACATTTTGACTATAGACCTGACTGGGAGTCAGCGTACCGGTGGTTCCGGTGCTGCCGGAGCTTCCGGAATTGCCGTTGTTGGGACTGCTGTTTCCGTTATTCTCAGAGGGGCGGTTTTGCATCTGCGCCTGCAGACGGTCTGTCTTGCCCTGCAGGGCAGCAAGCTGTTCCTGCAGCTCTTGATTTTGATACTTCCAATAGCTGTTTACCGCAACTCCGGACAGGACACAGCCGGTAAGCACCATAGCGGCCACCAGTGTGCAGGCAAGGATCATCCTGCCGATGCTGCGGCGGGGCTTGGCAGCGGGTGCTGCCGGCTGCTCTTTTGGGGGAGTGTTATAAACCTGCTTTGTCTGGGGAGGGGGGAAAGCCATACCGCAGTCCCATTCATATTTGGGTGGCTGGGGTTCTGCAGCAACCGCTTCTACAGGAGGAACAGTGTCCTCTGCAGGAACAGTTTGCGTTTGTGCAGGTACAGCTTCAACCGGAGACTGCGGACCGTCTGTAGGGGGTGTTTCCGGCAGGGGAGTGGGGGCAACATCAGATTCCGGGGTCAAATCCTGGTTTTCAAGGTTTTCCATAGGTGGACCTCCCTGTAAGTTGATTAAGAGAATCATACCGTAATGATATGAAATAAATATGTACATTCAGGAAAGGAATCTTTAACAAAAAAAGAAAACTTTTTCCATTTTGCAGCATATTTTTCTTTATCATACCCCTTTCCGAAGGTTTCGTCAAGTGTCAGAAAGGAAGGGCGGCGGTACAAACCGCCGCCGGGAGGATCATTTCTTGCGGAAGGACTTGCAGTCGGTGCACTGATCCATGGTGGGGTCGGCTTCGTGGGTGCCCACCAGAATCTTGTCCAGAGAGCAGTAATTGGCCTCGTCGCAGTGATAAGCGCAGGAGCGCACGGTGCACTCGATGCTTTTGTTTGCGTGACAGTTCATAAATTCTTCCTCCTTCTTTTAGATTCCCCGTTAGTATGCCTCATATTTTTTAATGTATTACAAATTCATATTTATCGAACATTAACTGTCCTACACTCTAAAAAACCTTGATATTACTGGGTTCTTCGCCTGTTACAAACTCAACTGTTATGTATTTTCCCTTGTTTTTGCCCTTACGAGCGAAAATAAGGGAAACTTTTTATATCTAACCGCCAACTACCTTATCGAGCAGTCGTGCGGAAGTACGCTTCGCCTCTCTTGTAGAGTGAGCGTAGACATTCATCGTGGTACTGACATCAGAGTGACCTAAAAGCTCTTGCACATCCTTCGGTGCTGCTCCGTTAGAGAGCAAATTACTTGTGAATGTGTGACGCAGTTGGTGGAAATGAAACCCTTCCAAACCCTCTACCTTTTTGCTTGCCCGTTTGCACATAATACCGATCGTGCTGGGCGATTCATACGCTCCGTCAGGTCTAAGACACACAAAGGATATCTCCTTGTAGCCCTCGGGAACCTTCTCGTTTCTCGGTAGCGTATAGACCTCGTAGTATGTACGGTCTTTCTCCTTAACCTCAACGCAGTAGTTAAGGCAGAATAGCTCGCCGTATTTGAATCGGTTTTTGTTCTGTTCAAGCTTTGCTGTTCGCAGAATCTCTGCCAGGGTGTCACAGAAGTCCACCGTGCGGACTTTCCTGCGTTTGGTAGCCCCTATCTC